>JBAQXX010000042.1:0-41102 GCA_049299735.1 Methanothrix sp.
TGTCTGACAAGATAGACCTATATAGCGACCGCGGAGTTCTTTTGAAGAGCGACGTCGAGCTGAGTGCCGTCAGCCCTCTCAAGAACGCGGCCATGCAGAGACTCATTTCTCTTACAAAGCGAACTGTAGCCGTCAACCTGGCCGGCATCGAAGGCGCTCTTAAGACCGGAAAGGTCGCAGGAGGCCGCAGGCAAATCAAGGGACGCGAGCTCAACTACGATGTTGTTGCCAACGCTGGCGTTCTTGCCGATAAGATCAAGGCACTGCTGCAGGTTACCCCCGGCGACGACACCAATGTCCAGGTGCTCGGCGGCGGCAAGCAGCTGCTCGTCCAGATCCCAACAATGAGGATGAACGCGGCCTCTGAGTTCGTGGTCGGATTGACCGCAGCAGCCGCAGCATCAACTGAAGCACTTATCCAGACATTCAAGGCCGGCATAGTCGAGGCCCCCATGGTCCACGCCTCTGTCTGGGGCGAGTACCCGCAGACCGTAGGTATGTCCGGCGGAAACGTTGCATCTGTTCTCAACATCCCCCAGAACGACGAAGGTCTGGGCTTTGCTCTCAGGAACGTCATGGCCAACCACCTTGCCACTATCACCAAGAGGAACGCCATGAATGCCGCAGCTCTCGCATCCATTTACGAGCAGATCGGCGAGTTCGAGATGGGCAACGCTATGGGCATATTCGAGCGCCACCAGCTCCTGGGCATGGCATACCAGGGCCTGAACGCCAACAATATGGTCTATGAGACCGTCAAGGCTAACGGCAAGACCGGAACCATCGGCACAGTTGTGCAGAGCATCGTAGGCAAGGCCCTTGAAGACAAGGTCATCAAGGCCGGCAAGAAGCTGCCCTCCGGCTATGTACTCTACGAGGCCAATGATGTATCCAAGTGGAACGCCTACACCGCTGCTGGCGTACTGGCTGCCACCATGGTCAACTGCGGCTCCCTGAGGGGCGCCCAGGCTGTGTCCTCGACACTGCTGTACTTCAACGATATCCTTGAGAAGGAAACCGCTCTGCCCGGATGCGACTTCGGCAGGGTAATGGGAACTGCTGTCGGATTCTCGTTCTTCAGCCACTCTATCTACGGCGGCGGCGGCCCCGGTGTATTCAACGGCAACCACGTGGTAACCAGGCACTCCAGAGGATTTGCCATACCCTGCGTTGCTGCAGCAGTAGCACTGGATGCCGGTACCCAGATGTTCACACCTGAGATGACATCTGGACTGGTCGGTGCCATATACGGCGAGATCAAGGAATTCCGTGAGCCGATCGTATCGGTTGCGGAGGCTGTGTAAAGGCGGAAGAAATGGTCACAGAATCAGACACGGAATCGATACAGGTAGAAATAGTCCCTAGCAGGTTTCTTATGCCGGCATCGGCTCAAAGGCTGCTAAACGAGATCTATGGGAATGGTGGCCTCATCAGGATAATGATCCATGGCCCCAATCTTCCTAGAAGCGTGCCCTACGGCCCCGGCAGGGGTGCCCCTATCGATGAGAATCGAGACCTTCTTATCGAGGTGGGCGGGCAGGCATTTGAGCTATGCGTCAAAGTTGGGAGGATCAGGCTCGAACTGGAGAGCGCAAAATACTTCGACGGGCTTAAAGCGGCGTGTGAGCGAGCGCTGCCCATATCCTTCCAGATCAGGCGTGGCAAGTTCTTCCACACCCGGCAAACCATAACGGACTATGCCAAGTTTGGCAAGGTGGAGGACACACGCATCCTGGGACTGATCGATCCAAGGGCCAAGAAAGATCGGATGGCCATATTGTCTGAAGAAAAAGTGACTATTCACGATGAGGAGAGATAAAATATGGCATACAAACCACAATTCTATCCCGGAAGCACCTCTGTTGGCATCAACAGAAGGAAGCACATGTCCGGCAACCTCGAGAAGCTCAGAGATATTCCTGAGGCAGATGTCACGGCAATCATGGGTCACAGGGCACCCGGCGCCGATTACTCAAGCACTCACCCACCCCTCAAAGAGATGGGCGAGCCCGACTGCCCAGTAAGGCAGATCGTTGCACCCACCGCTGGTGCAGCCGCTGGCGACCGTGTAAGGTACTCCCAGTGGACCGATTCTATGTATTTCGCCCCCTCCACTCCATACTGGAGATCATATTGGGGAGCCATCAACTGTAAGGGCTGCGACCCAGGCACCCTGTCCGGCAGACAGATCATCGAGGCCAGGGAGAGGGATATCGAGGCCTACACCAAGACTCAGTACGATAGCGAGATGACCGATGTCGCACTCTGTTCCATGAGAGGCTGCACTGTGCACGGCCACTCCTTGAGGCTGGAAGAGAACGGCATGCAGTTCGATATGCTGGCCAGGACCGAGATGGGCAAGGACGGAAACGTCTATGCAGTCAAGGATCAGGTCGGTATTCCCTTGGATAAGAAGGTCAACCTGGGCAAGCCCATGACCGAGGCCGAGGCCAAGAAGAGAACCACTATCTTCAGGGCAGACGGCGTTCCCATGTGCGGAGCAGTCGGTGCCAGGAAGTACGACGAGGCAGTCGAAGCTCTGCACCATATGTGGGAGCTGCGCAGCAAGTGGGGATTCAGGCCGGAGTAAATGGGGTGATACAAATGGCAGTTAAACACACCAAAAAACTATTCATTAAGGCTCTTAACAAGAAGTTCGGAAAGGATTTCGACCTCGCAGGTCAGAAGGTAGAGTATAAGAGACTTGGCCCCGAGCAGAATGCCCGTAAGAGAGAATTCATGGAGTACGCCAAGAAGGTAGAGGGCAAGCGCGGCATGACCGGCTACAACCCCTACGTCCACGCTGGCGGCATCCCCATGGGACAGAGGCAGCTCGTACCCTACAAGCTTTCCGGAACCGAGTATGTTGTAGAGGGCGACGATCTGCACTTCGTCAATAATCCAGCCATTCAGCAGATGTGGGATGATGTCCGGAGGACCATTGTAGTAGGTCTGGACATGGCCCATGAGGTTCTGCAGAAGCGGCTCGGCAAGGAAGTCACACCCGAGACCATCAACAACTACCTCGAGATCCTCAACCACGCCATGCCCGGCGCAGCCGTGGTTCAGGAGCACATGGTAGAGACTCACCCCGGCCTCGTAGATGACTGCAACGTTCGCGTTTTCACCGGCGACGATGCCCTGGCAGACGAAATTGATGACCAGTACCTGATCGACATCAACAAGATGTTCCCAGCCGAGCAGGCCGAGGCCCTCAAGGCCGCTATCGGCAAGACAAGCTGGCAGGCCATCCATGTTCCAACCATCGTCGTCAGGTCCTGCGACGGCGGCACCACCTCCAGGTGGAGCGCCATGCAGCTGTGTATGACCTTCATCGACGCCTACAACATGTGCGCCGGTGAGGCCGCTGTGGCTGATCTGGCCTACGCTGCCAAGCACGCTGCCGTTCTGCAGATGTCCGAGATGCTGCCAGCGCGCCGCGCACGCGGACCCAACAACCCCGGCGGTCTGTCCTTCGGCTTCCTGGCCGATATGGTCCAGACTTCCCGTGTGGCCGCAGCCGATCCAGTGAAGGTCTCCCTGAACGTAGTCGCCGCTGGCGCTGCGCTCTACGACCAGATCTGGCTGGGCAGCTACATGTCCGGCGGTGTCGGATTCACCCAGTACGCCACTGCAGCTTACACCAACGATATCCTGGACGACTTCTGCTACTACGGCGTCGACTTTGCCGCCGATAAGTTCGGTGGATTCGCCAAGGCACCCAAGACCCTGGATCTTGCCAAGGAGCTGGCCACTGAGGTCAACGCCTACGGCATGGAGCAGTACGAGTTGTTCCCGACAGTTCTCGAGGATCACTTCGGTGGATCCCAGAGGGCATCCGTTCTGGCAGCCGCATCCGGTATCACATCCGCCATCGCCTCCGGCCACAGCCAGGTAGGCCTTGCCGGCTGGTACCTGTCTATGCTCCTGCACAAGGAAGGCTGGGGACGCCTGGGCTTCTTCGGCTACGACCTGCAGGATCAATGCGGTCCAACCAACGTATTCTCCTACCAGTCCGACGAGGGCGCACCACTCGAGCTGAGGGGAGCTAACTACCCCAACTACGCAATGAACGTAGGTCACCAGGGCGAGTACGCAGGCATCTCCAGCGCCGCACACGCCGGCCGCATGGATGCCTTCGCATGCAACCCATTGATCAAGGTTACCTTCGCCAACCCCGGCATGGTATTCGACTGGGCTGATATCCGCGCTTGCTTCGGCAAGGGTGGCGCCCGCGAGTTCCGTGCTGCAGGCGAAAGATCCCTGGTCATGCCCGCAGTGTAGGCCAAAAGCCTACCACTTTTTCTTTTTTTGTATGTGTTTAGATTCCCACAATCTTTCGAAAATAGCGTAGAGCTAAATCAGCGTGTTTTTTTGGAGCGCAAGCCTACGGATGACTTTATTTATGAGCTTATTATCCTGGGTTCTCTTTGGATTGTATCTTTGCCTCAAAATCACCTTTCTTCAATCCGTTAATTGCGGCAACTTTGTCGCTGAGATAATCCAGACGGGATTTAAGGTGCAATAGCTCTCTTTCCATTAGCTCCGCTTCATGCAGGCGTGCCTGCTCTGCCAAGTCTTTTGAGCCATCTCCTCCTCTCAGAACGTAGCTTCCTCCTTCGATCCTCAGTCCCATCCCATAGACCAGGGCGGCAGCGATCTTCTTTCTGGCATTCATCAGATCGTTCCAAAAAGCTTTCCGGGAGATGCCCATATAAAATGCCGCCTCCTCTTGGTCCAGGTCCAGCAGGTCTACCAGCCGCACAGTCTCAAGCTCCTCTAAAGTTATGGAAACGGCCTCAATCCTGGGGCAGCCTTCCGGCAAAAAGCACCGAACTGCAGGAACTTCTGATATCCATCGTCTTCCTCTCCTTCTACCTCGGCAGGGACACATAATAATCTCTCCATGCTAAGGCCGTATTTCTAATTTGTCCTATAAATATATTTAAATAACATCCTGCAATATTACTATTTAGATCTGAGCTATTGGTCTGGTGATAGATGATGAAAAAAATTACGACAATCTGCCTCTTTCTGCTGCTGGCGGCATTCTTAAGCACCGCCCATGCAACAGATCAGAATTTGCTTACAGTATCGGATAACTATACCAGCGAGCTGAATGACAGTGCTCTCGGCCTGGCCCTGGCGAAAGGGCCTACCGGGGAACTGACTGCTCCGGAGAGAGAGGGCCTGCTCTATATGGCCGAGGAGGAGAAGCTGGCCGGAGATGTCTATCTGGCCCTCAATGAGATGTGGAACCTGCGCGTCTTTGACAACATCGGCAAGGCGGAAAGGACTCATGAAGCGGCCGTCAAGACGCTTCTTACCAGGTACTCCCTGCCTGATCCCACAAAAGGAGCAGGCGAGTTTTCCAATGAAACGCTGCAGACGCTCTATGATGATCTGGTGAACCGGGGGATGGCTTCCCCAAAGGATGCTCTTCAGGTCGGGGCGGCCATTGAGGAGATAGACATTCTCGACCTGGGGGGGCGCATGGATCAAACTGATAAGGCGGATATATTGCTGGTTTATGCCAATTTAAAAAAGGGCTCGGAGAACCATCTGCGGGCCTTTGTCAATAACCTGCAAAGGCAAGGAGCTGAATACCGCCCCGAGTACCTCTCTTCACAAGAGTATAATGCCATAATCCAAGGCTCATAATATTTTTTTCCAGCGTGGTTATTTGGGTGTGTGCAGGAGAGCGGCCAAGAGCCTTAGCTCATAAGGCGTAAAGCAGCATCCTGATGCCCAGAGCGTTGCTTTTCCTCCGGGCAGAATCCTGGCGCTGCTATTATCGCCCCTGTAATCGCCAAAGATGGATGGGAAGTTCTCGTTGCCGGCATGCTCCTGCTCATTCGAGAGTCTCACTGGTAAGGGACCGGGCTATGTGATTGCTATGCCGTGTCATTTTTAACCATACAAACTCTTTAAATACTAAGTCGCATAGATGCATAATTGTAGTTTGAGCAATTATGAAAATCGATTTAGCGAGGTTTTAATGAAAGTATGTGTTACAGCAGGAGCCTCGGGCCTTGATGCCCCCATGGATCCCAGATTTGGGCGGTGCCCCTTTTTCGTGATAGTTGACCTGGACAGCATGAGCGAGACTTCTATTGCCAACTCTGATGTTATGGCAACCAGCGGCGCAGGGATACAGGCTGCTCAGGAAGTGGCCAGGCAAGGAGCCACAGCTCTGATTACAGGAAACATCGGCCCCAACGCCATGCAGACTCTCTCAGCCGCCAAAATCGATGTTTATCAGCATCAGGGTGGTGGAAGCGTTAGAGATGTCGTGGAAAAATTCAAAAGGGGTGAACTCATGAAAATCGCCGGTCCCTCTGTACCGGGCCATGCCGGCATGGGTGGGAGCATGGGTCAAGGTAGAGGGAGGAGCGGTGGTAGAGGCCCTGGTGCAGGAAGAGGCGGCGGCCAGGGAGCTGGAAGCGGATCAGGTGGTGGCAGTGGTCAGGGTGCGGGAAGAGGGGGTCAGGGACAATGAAGATCTGCATTCCTACCATGGGCGAGGGCGGCATGCAGGAGGCTATCTGCCAGCACTTCGGGCGGGCTCCCACATTTACTATGATTGATCTGGATAGCGGAGAGGTCAAGGTCCTGCAGAACGTTAGCGAGCACATGGGCGGAACGGGCCTTCCTACAGAGACAATCTTTGCGGCAGGCGTGCAGGTTATGATTGTAGGCGGCCTGGGGCCCAAAGCGGTCGCAATGTTCAACCAGGGGGGTGTAGATGTATTCATAGGAGCAACCGGCACAGTCAAAGATGCCATCGATGACTGGCGGGCGGAGATGCTGAGCCGCGCCGACCTGGACAATGCCTGTAAAGACCATAAGCATTAGGCTTTAATTCGAGGGGAGCGTTTTGAAGATTTCCATAGCTAGCGGCAAGGGCGGCACTGGCAAGACCCTGGTGGCTACGAACATAGCCATCTCGCTGGCCTCACCAGGAACCGGGCGTGTGACCGTGGCCGATTGCGATGTCGAGGAGCCCAATGCCTACCTGTTCTTTCCGGAAAGGTCACTATTAGAGAGGGAAGAATGCCGTGTCCCCGTGCCCGTCATCGATGAGGCGCGGTGCACCCATTGCGGCAAATGCTCCCAAGTTTGCGCCTATCATGCTCTGGCCGTTCTCCCCGAGACGGTTCTCTTATTCCCTGAACTGTGCCACGGTTGCGGAGCATGTACACTTATCTGTCCTGAAAAGGCCGTCCGTGAGAGTTCTCGCTCCGTTGGGGAGATATTTCGGGCCAAATCCAGCGGCTTGGAGATCATCTGGGGTGAGCTGGCCTTAGGAGAGGCGCGGACAACACCACTCATAAAGGCCGTAAAGGAAAAGGCCGGAGGCGAGACAGTGATCGTGGACTGTCCGCCCGGCACCTCCTGCTCTCTGGTGGAGTCTGTGCGCGGCACCGACTTTTGCCTTCTTGTCACCGAGCCCACACCCTTCGGCCTTTATGATCTGGACATCGCTCTTCGGGTGCTGGAGAAGATGAATATCCCGTGCGCAGTCCTGGTCAACAAGAGCGGTATGGGTGACAGAAACGTCTACAAGTACCTGGAGAAAAGAGACATACCCCTGCTCATGGAAATTCCCCTGGATCGGAAGATCGCAGAGTTCTACTCTCGTGGGGAGATATTTGCCGAGAAAATGCCTGAATGGAAAGCAAAATTTGCCTGCATGGTCCGGGAAATCGGGGAGATGATTTCATGAAGCAGATCGCTGTCGTGAGCGGAAAAGGAGGCACGGGAAAGACCTCAATAGTGGCCTCTCTTGCTTATCTGGCCCGCAGCCGGGCCGTTTGTGCCGACTGTGATGTGGACGCACCCGATCTGCACCTCATCCTCCGGCCAACGGTTATGGTGCGTCGCGAGTTCTTCGGCATCAAAAGAGCATTTATCAATGGCGAGAAGTGCAATCAGTGCGGTTCATGCCAGGAAGCCTGCCGCTTTTCGGCCATTGCCGGCTTTCATGTCGATCCCGCTCTCTGCGAGGGGTGCGGCGTTTGCAAACTGGTCTGTCCGGCTGAAGCTGTGCAGATGAGAGAGAGTCTGGCCGGTTATGCCTACCTATCCGATACCCGATTCGGCCCTCTGGTGCATGCCGAGCTGTTCCCGGGCGAGGAAGCTTCCGGAAAATTGGTGGCCATGGTGAGAGAAATGGCTAGCGAGCTGGCAGCTATGCGCAAGCTGGATCAGATACTGATAGACGGCTCTCCTGGAATCGGTTGCCCTGTGATTGCTTCACTTACCGGAGTTGATCTGACCCTGGTGGTGACCGAGCCTACCATCACCGGAGAGCACGACCTGGAGCGAATCCTGGACGTGGCCGGCCACTTCGGCATCAAAACTGCCGTCTGCATAAACAAGTACGACCTCAATCCAGAGGGGTCCGGGCGCATTGAGGCCCTCTGCCGGGAGCGAGCCATTACAGTCGCCGGAAGGCTGCCTTTCCATTCATCAGTGGTAGAAGCCATGGTAGCGGGCCTGGCTGTGACAGAGGTTGGCGGGCCGGTAGCTCTGGCCATATCAGAGATGTGGAATATCCTGGAAGAACTGCTGTGAATTGCCTGGCATGCCATCATGTAGGTCTACTCAACTCTGACTATTTTCTCGAACTCATCTCTTTCAAGCAGCTGTGGATTATACTGAATTCCCCTCTCTTTAAGGTCGGTAACGTAGGAACGCAGATGCTTTCGGGATCCGGCCAGCAATCCCTGGTACATAGCTTTGACATCCTCTGCATGCGTAGCACCCAGCACCTTTTCCAGGTCCATGATGCTTATCTCCTCGAAGGTGGCAGCCACCTTTAGAGCATCCTGATGGGACGACAGTCCTTTTGCCAGAAGCTCATCGTGAATCTTCTGCAAGGTCTGATTCTGGAATACTCCCCGCTCATCTTTTCCGGGAATGGTAAGCCCGTATTTGTCTATGATCGCTTTTGCCTGGTCCATGTGGCTTTGCTCCGATCTCGCCAGATCCCTGAAGATAGGGAGGTCGTATTTCTCATAAAGGGATGTGTACAGGTCGCGGGCCGTCTTCTCTTCCTCCCGGACGAAGAGCAATCCCTCTTTCTCGCGCGAGCTGAGTGCCGTGGCCCCAGGCAGCATATTCTGCTCGCCTGTCAAGGTCATGATCCCCTCGCCAAAGGCCACATTGTGCTTGAAGCTGATATCTGGATTGTTGGACAGGGCCCATATTATGGATATCGCCTGGCCGGGAGAGAAAGCCTTGTCGAACTTGTCACCTGTGTCCAGCTTTCTCTTCAGCTCGACAACAGTACGACCGTTCCCTTTGCTGCCGGCAAATTTTGCAATGTCGTTTGCACCTCCGAGCAACGTATCCTCGACGTGCGGGCCGTAGTTTCCTGTGCAATATTCGTCCAGTGCCACTGCCTTGTCTGCTTGCATTGTGGCTATGATTATGTCGGCGTTCTTCATCCACTCCAGGGGCTCAAAGCCAATGGCCAGCCAGCCATCAGTGCTGCCGTTCAGGGCTATGTAGAGATATTCCTGATCGTTCCTCCAGGATATCTCCATCTCTCCACCGCTGTAGCCCTGCCTGGCAGGGCTTTGCAGGAGCATGCTGCGAGAGTATTCGCTCTCTCCAACTACACCATCGGCTTTCCACTCTGCTGTAGCTGCTCTCTCCGCAACTACCCGATCTTGTTTGGGCTGAATGCAGCCGGATGAGAAGAGCAGCAGACCCAACAATAAAGCGACGAGAATCGGCTTCATATTGCACCACCTACTTGATTATGTTAGTCTGCTGGATATTTCAGATTATCTCAGGCCGCCTCAAATAGAAACTATTGCCCATATATTCGGTCTTGACGAGCTGTCCCTGATCTATCAGTCTTTCCACAACATCCCAGCTTTCATTGGACTGCTGCAAAAGCTTTCTGACCGCCGCGTCCCTCATAGGGTGAACGGTGGCAATTGAGAGAAGATCGCGCTCCACATTGCCTGTAAAATCGAAGCTATCTCCTTCATATCCCACAAGAAGCTCGACCTGCTTTACCCCGGCGCTAAATATCTGGTAGGCGCAATTGATGCTCTCTTCAGACGGCATGGCAGCCCAGGTTTCCGCAGGCGGCCGGGTAGGGACAGATATGTAAGCAATAGCCGGATCGACCTTTTCCAGGAATTCTGCAGTGGCCTGTAGGGATTTTTCGTCGTCGTTTACGCCTGACAACAGCATGCTCTCTGTGACAAGCATGCCCTTAAATTCCTTTGCGAAGTCCAGGATGCCCTGCAAAGTTGCCTCATGCCGCAGCGCTCGATGAGGCCGGTCCATGCGCCGCCAGATCCGTTCGTCAGTTGCATCCACCTTGAGGCAGATCCAATCCGCTTTTGCCAGCTCCTCTCGTACGTTCTCATCCCAGATCAAAGAGGCATTGCTGATCACGGCTATCTTGATGCCCAGGTATCTGAGCATGTCGATCTCCTCGTCAAGATTTATGTCCAGGGTAGGTTCTCCGTCGGGCACGAAGGTGAGGTAATCGATGGCGTGGCCCAGGATCTCCGAGCTGTCCACCTTCTCTTTTACCTCCCTGTAGATTTCGTGGGGTGAATAGTAAGGACTGCGCACAATTTCCATCTGCATCGTCCTGCCCACCTGGCAGTAGGCGCAGGAATAGCTGCATATTTTGGCCGGTATGTTGTTTATGCCCAGGCTTCTTCCCAGCCGTCGTGAGGGCACGGGTCCGAAAGCGATCATTCTTTTCACCTTATTGTTTTTCAGAGCAAAATTGTGTCTCCGACAGCCAGAGGCAAACATCTCTCGCCTAAAGATTTCTGCAGCCGGCAGACGGCCTTTTGCCCTGTGCAGTGTCCCGGACGTACGAATGCAGGATCCAGTTCGTGCAGTGCCTTCGCCGTAGCATCTATGCGCTCTTTATCTGCATCCATTAGGTGAAAGCCTCCTATCACAGCATACAGCTTCTCAACTCCAGTGATCTTCTGGGCATACCGGATGGTATTGATGATACCGGAGTGGGCGCAGCCGGTGATGACGATAAGCCCTTTGCCTGGCATGTTGACAGCCAGTGCCTGGTCGTCCGGGATCTCGTCTTTGCAGTACTGACCATCCTTGACCGTCCAGAAGCCATCCGCCTTCTCGAATGTCTCCTGGCGCGCCACCTCTCCTGTGGTCATGACTCCTGGAGCTATCGCCACCTGCCCCCTGCATTCAAGCATTATCGCCCCTGCGGCTTCGGCCTCTGTCCTGCTGAAGGGCGGGCCTATGAACTTGAGAGCAGGCCGGGCTTTTAGCTTGGGCGCGAATATATCGGGATGGGCCACGATGCAAACTCTATCCTTTCGGCGTTGCAGGATGCCCATCAGGCCGCCGGTGTGATCATAATGGCCGTGGCTGAGGCAGATGAGGTCGAGGCGGCTGAGGTCGAGGTCCAGGGTATCGGCATTGTGAAGCATCACTTCCGAGGAGGCGCCCGTGTCCCAGAGTAGCCTTATTCTCTCCTGGCCATAGTCCAGCTCCAAAAAGACGGACAGGCCATGCTGGGCCCAGACGGAAGAGTTGCTAAGGGATGCCGAGTTCTCAACCACGACGCTCAATCGGAGGTCTTGCAACATGGATAAAAATAAAGAGCGCTGATAGCTTAAACCTGGCGTGCCGGCTCGGCTTACATCTCATTCGTGAAGCCTAATTGGAATGGAACAGCGGTCCAGTTTCCAGCTGATGCATACAGACTAAAGCCATAGTAGATGATGCAACTAAAAATCTTGATCAATTAGATTTATTCTTGCATCATATAATTGTAGAAAGTTGCATGGAATCAAATGCTTATATCTGATTCCATGTGTTTAATTAATTTATTATATGCACATAACATATGATACTTTAATCTTTTGGTACCAAAAGCTTTTTATTCGATAACATCCCGTTATATTTAGATTAAAAAGCTGGTTTAGGCAATGGTAGGTGTTCGAAATGAAATATGGTAAAATTTTGCTGTGTATGGCAGCGCTCGCCGTGTGTCTGCTGATTGGTATTGCATGGGGGGCAGACTATTTGGGAGGAGGATACGTTAGAAGCCATGACCGTTCAATGTCGGACCCAGGGATATCTAGCATGTTGCGTTGGCTCGATGCGCCAGTCTCCAACTTACCCTGGTACAGTGCAGATCTTACATTTTATAAGAACCCGGTTGCCGGCACCACGTTCTCTCCCTTCACCGAGTACTATACGGCCACCGGTACGCCTGTAGTGGGTGGGATAATAAGCAATCCTACCAAGTTCGATATAACGCAGAAGACACCTTCCAGTGTGTTCTACGGTGCCGGTGTAGGGTTGCCATTCAACCAGTACGCATCCGTAGTGCCGAACAAGACCAACGACCTTTGGATCCAAGGAGCAACAAACTGGACCCAGTATGTGGTAGGCCCCGTCGGAACATGGCTGCAGCTAATCGCCTACGCACCAGTTGAAGGGCCGGCAGGCTTCTATGAGACGATCCAGACAGATACGACCAGTTCTAAGTATAAGACTTATCAGTTCAACGAAGGATATAACACCATGAACTTCAAAGCGGACGAGGTTGGAAGACATATGCTTTACTTTGTGGTAAACAGCCAACCCAGCAATGTGATCATTGTGGATGTGTTATCCCAGGCAGAGTCAGGGTCAACTATGCCAATAGTACATGCAATGTCTTAGAAGTAATGAATCACTGAAACAGAAATATGAAATTGATGGTAGTAGGTATGAATATGAACTCCAGCAAAATTTTTTTGTGTATGACCGTGCTCGTCTGCCTTGCAGTTTCGGCATTCGCACAGGACCCCCTGGGTCTCAGCTCCAGTGGCAGCTCAATGGGATCTGGCGGAGATTGGATTAGTCCCAATATGGGTCAAACCTCCGGTGGCAGCTCAATGGGATCCAGCGGGGATTGGATCAGCCCAAACATGGGCCTAAAGTACCCGACAAACTGGATGGAAGGTAACAAATTCTATTATCCAGGACCTTTTGGAGTATTTCCTTATAATCCATCACCCTATTATTCGGACTTCAGGTTGAGTTCATTAGCTGGGATGCAGAAGGGGTCTTTCCAAAAGAACTGGACAGAAACTATGAATTATGTAAGGGCAAGCTCATCTATGAAAGTATACCTGGATGGTGTATGGGTAACTCCGTAAAAAGGTGATACGAGTCAGTTTCACATCTTGGACGGGAGTTGGTGCTATCTTATCCCAATTCCCATTTCCTCCTTTGTCCCAGCACAACGGCAATAATCGAGATTTCTATTTTGTTATCATCTTTTGTATAAGTGATATAATTCCTGGCCGGGAATTATCGCCCGTCTGTGGTCCTGAACCAATCATTCCCATGCCCAGGGACCCCATCATCTCCTGGTTGAAGCGATCTGCAATCTCATCAAAGATCCTTTGATAGGCAATGCAATGGGGGTCGACACCTTTGATCTCGCCGTTGGTGGGCGCTATGGCGTTGTAGGGGCAGCCTCCCCGGCAGTAGCGGATATGCTTGCAGCCCTTGCATTCCCTGTCCACATACTCCTTGAAGGCTCTCATGCGCACTCCTGCTGCTGATTCTGCCAGATCATTTCGGCTGGGATGATCCCTGACGTTGCCCATGACGTACTCCGGCATGCCCACGAAGCGATAGCATGGATAGATGCTGCCATCCGGGCCCACGGCAAAGGTATTCTCCATGCAGTCCACAAAGGTGCAGACCGTGCCCCGTCCGGTAAAGACACACCGGGCATAGTCGTTGATGTTTCGCACTTCTATCTGGTTCATGTTTTCCAGGTACTTGTCCAGCAGATAGACCAGCAGATCGCCGTACTTTTCCGGAGATAGCGCCCATCTGTCCGGCTCGTCGCTTCGCAGGGACGGCAGTGCGGGATGCAGCTTTAAAGTGAGATCGTTTTTCATGAAAAAATTGAATATTTCTTCTTTAAACTGCACTGAGTGGGAGGTAAATGTGCATATGAACTGCACCTGCAAGCCATGCTCTTTAGCCAGTTCATACCCTTTCATGGTTCTCTCGTAGTAGCCCTCCGACCTCTGCAGGTCGTTGAGCTCCTTCGGCCCGTCCAGGCTGGAGCCGATGGGTATGTTGTACTCGGCCAGGACATCGGCCAGCTCGGCAGTTAGCTTCCACAGGTTGGTCTGCAGGGCAAAGTTGGGCTCTAAATGCGTCAGCTCTCCGGTGAGAAGGGGAAGAGCCTGCCTGTAGAAATCGGCCCCGGCAAGGAGGGGTTCGCCCCCATGAAATGTGAATGTGACGGGATCGCTCCGAAAATCCTTGAGCCAGGCCACGATATCCTTAACGGTATCAATGCTCATTATGGGTGAGCCCTCTTCTGAACTCCAGCAATAAGCGCATTTGGAGGGACAGCCCAAGGTTGGGATGATCATGACGTGAAAAGGCCTTTTTTGCTTTAACTTTTGTCTCATCATTTTTTGACCTTCTGATAACTGCCAATTTCCTATTTCTGATCCGTATTCAATAGCTCAGACATCTGATTTCTTATATTTGTTCCCTATTCTTTGGTTATCCTCTCTGCGCCCACCCGGGCGCGCCGCAGGGGGGGCAGATCTTTCCATAAAGCCATCTTATCGCCCCGTATAACCAGGGCACCGTCGATTCCCGGCTGATCGATCGCCTGGAAGCATTCTTGCAGCGGCGTATTGGCCGTAACGGCATTTCCGAGGGCAGTGGCCGCTGCGTCTGCCAGAGCCACATCCTGTGATATCACCACTGCCGCATCGGCACAGCCAAAAGAGATGGACGGCCCCACAGTGCCCGAGCTGGTGCAGATGCCCAGCGGCCTATGCCGCTTTTCAAGCTGGAAAGCCAGGTCTTTGATGGGCGAGCTGCCCGCATATATTCCTACTACTATGGGCTGATCATTTAAAATGCAGATATCGCCGCCATTATCTACCACTGCATAAGTTGCTCCTTCATCCATCATGGCCTGCAAGGCATTTCCGGCAATGGCGCCAGCCACCGCCGCCATGGGGCCGATGCCAAAGACGGCGCTCTTCTCTATCATCTGCTTGACAATTCGCGGGGCGTCGTCCTGCACCAGATCGTAAGGCTCTAAGGTTATCTGAAAGAAGGGATCTTTTCTTATAAAATCCTCCAAATAGCCGCGCTGCTCTCTTATGGATTCCCGGGCCGCATCTATGTGCCTCTCTTCGCGGGCAAAAATGGTGACAATGGTCTCTTTGAGCTGGAAATGCGCTCGCAAGATTTCAGGCATGAGTGTTCACAGTCTGCGCGCTCCTGACAGCCCGGACCTGGCTACAGTCTCCTCTTTTCCACGCAGCCGGACAATCAGCTCCTCTTCATAGCTTACTGACAACATATTAGTCGTCTCGTAGAGCCGGGAAAGCTCTGCAAGGCCCTGCGCCGTGTAAGGCAGACTGAGCTGGTACTCCTGCAAAGGCTGCAAACGCTGAGATATGCACTCTTCCAGCACTCCCAGGCCCTGTTCGGTAATGGCTGATGCCAAGACCGGATAGGGAGCCAAATCTCGGATCAGCTCCACCAGCTCTTCAGCCTTGCCTTCATCCAGCCGGTCCGCCTTGTTCAGGATGGTCACTATGGGTGCAGATACCCCGCAGTCCCAAAGTGCCTTGTGAGAGGCCGCCAATTTGCGTCGCAGCAAATCAGGCGGATCGCTGGCATCCGCCACGAGGAGCACCAGATCTGCCTCGGAGATCTCGGAAAGAGTGGAACGGAAGGCCTTGATGAGAAAGTGGGGCAGGTCGTCGATAAAACCTACCGTATCTGTGAGAAGAACCTTTCTGCCCAAAACCTCCAGCGCCCTGGTGGTTGGCGAAAGAGTGGTAAATGGCTGGTCCTTGGCCTCTACCTTGGAGCCGGTGAGGGCGTTGAGCAACGTGGACTTGCCGGCGTTGGTGTAACCGGCCAGGGCCACCAGATCAAAGCCCTGCTCCCTGCGCCTCTGCCGTCTGTCCTCGCCCATGTTTTCCACATTCGCGAGCTCAGATCGGATCTTGGACATTCTTCCCCGGATGTCGTGGTACATGGACTGCTCATAAGCGCCGGCGCCGCGAAAGCCCGGCTGCTCGCCACGCTTTTTCAGGGCGAGGGCACTTTTTACCTGGGGTGCGTCATAGCTGAGACGGGCCAGCTCCACCTGTAGCTTTGCCTCGCGGGTGGAGGCACGGGTGGAAAATATCTCTAAAATGAGGTTGAACCTGTCCAGCACCTGAGCGGAAAACTCGTTTCTGATATTGAATACCTGGTTGGGACTGAGTGCATTGTAAAAAATCAGCTTTTGCGGTTTGTAGCTCAGGGCTTCTTCAATCTTTCCCCGTCCCATCTGCAAGCGAAAGTCTCTGCCCCTGCGCTGGTAAATCTCCGCTAAAACTCGGTATCCTGCGGCTCCTGCCAGGCCCCGCAGCTCTTTTATCTTGTAAGGGTCCGGGGACTTGTTCGGGTTCTCCCGCATAAGCAGGACTGCGGTCTTTTCTTCATCCATCTGTATTATTTCATCACTATCCGTTATTCGTTATTATCCCTTCTCTCGCCATCCATGATAAGCCTTCGTCCCGCTACCGAAATATGATGGGCCATCTCTATCGCCGTCCTCTCTGCTATGGTCTCTGGATACTTGAAGTCCCTGCCCAGTATGCTTTTCACCTTCCATATCTCCAGGTTGTAGAAGTCTCCGGATTCGGCGACGATTGTTCCGGGAAGGCATATACACGCCTTGCTTATGAGGTCCGCCACAATATTGAGGTCTAGCGCCCCGGCCACGCGAGGCACTAGTCTTACAGAGTAAATTTTTTCGATAAAATTGGGCGATATGCGGGCGGAGACGACAGCGCATATCATCTTATATCTGCCCTCTACAACATGTCTGCCTGAGATATCGATTGCCACTATGTCTATCTATTCAACCCCTTTTGATGATGGCGTGGTGCTTTACTATCGCTGTAGCCTCTTGCAGAGTTAGGCCTGCACCCATCGCGATCTCTATAGCGCGCTCGCTGCTTATGAGATCTCGGGGAGCGTGGCTGTCCGTGTCAACCACCATCTTTGCCCCGGCCAGCTTTGCCATGCGCACCACATGGCCGTTGGTGATGTTGTGGCCAAAGCGAGATGTGATCTCCAGACAGACATTGTTCTCGCGAGCCAGCTGTGCCTCTTCCAGGGTTATGAAGCCGGGATGGGCCAGGATGTCGACTCTGGCCTCCAGGGCAGCGCGGTTTGTACCAGGTCGAACGGGCTCCACCGGTGTTTCGCCGTGTACCACCACAATCTCTGCCCCCAGTTTGCGGGCAAGCGCAGCTAGTGGCCCGATCTTGGCTGGCGGAACATGAGTCAACTCTGCTCCCACCAGGACTCTGATCTCCAATACGTCTTCGAGGTATTTGATCTTAGAAACACAGGATAAGATGTGCTCGATATTGGTATAGTCCACATGGTCGGTTATGCCGATGGTCGTATATCCCAATACCTCCGCCCGGCGAACCAGCTCGGAAGGAATGAGCTCGCCATCACTGAAGGTAGTATGAGTATGCAGATCAATCATATTAGTGGCTCTTCTTCTTGTATTTTGCTTTCATGGAGCCGGCGATTCTCTTCAAGACTGCGGATTTGGAGCCTTTCTTGGGAATAAGTATTCTCCCGGAAGCCTCTTCCAGGTGCCAGGTACTGGGGTGCTTCATCTCGCGTTCAATCTCCGGCTTGAAACCGGATTTTAGTGTGGCTGTGATCAACATATCCAGGTTCGGCTCATTGACGGCATCTTGACGGGAGACCATTCTTCCTTCAGACCTGGAGCGAGCAGCGTCGAAGTAGATGGGCCATATGACAAGCTTGTCCTTCTCGGGCATAGATCGTTATATCGGCTGCATCCTTAAAGTATTCTCCGGCACGAAAAGTCTTTTACCATGTTGGACCATAATTGATAGCCTGTACAACCGTGGAGAAGCAAATAATGAGCCAAGAGACTTATCCCGTTGCCAATGTCGGTGGAAAGGATGTCCCATACGACCCGGATCAGCTCAGAAGGATCCAGGAGCACCCATGCTTCAGCGAGAAGGCCTGCCATTCCTTTGGCCGAATGCACCTGGCAGTGGCCCCCAAGTGCAATATTCAGTGCAAGTACTGCGTGCGGGATTTCGACTGCGTTAATGAGTCCCGGCCTGGGGTGACTTCTCAAGTTCTCAAGCCAAAGGAAGCGTTAGAGCGCGTGGACGAGGTTTTGGAGAAGTATCACTATATCAAAGTGGTGGCCGTTGCCGGTCCAGGCGAGCCTCTGGCCAACGAGGAGACATTTGAGACGCTGCGCCTGGTAGGCGAAAAGTATCCTAATATACTTCTCTGCATCAGCACCAACGGCCTTCTTCTGCCCGACAGGATCAAGGAGCTGGATGCCTTGGGCGTCTCTAACATCACGGTTACTATGAATGCCATAGACCCGGAGATTGGCCAGCAGATCTACGAATATGTGACCTATCAGGGCAAAAGATACGAGGGCCTGGAGGCGGCAACCATTCTGCGCGACCACCAGCTCAAAGGCATAGAAGAGGCCCTAACGCTAAAGAAGATCGTGAAGGTTAATACCGTTCTGATTCCTGGCATCAACGACAAGCACGTCTTCGACATCGCTCGCAAGATTAAGTCCATGGGTGTCTATATCCATAATGTCATGCCTCTCATTCCCCAGTACAAGTTTGCTCACATCAAGCCCCCTTCGCCCGAGGAGAAGAGAAATATCCAGGAGGAGCTGGGCAAGATCATCAAGCAGATGAAGCATTGCCGGCAGTGTCGCTCTGATGCCATTGGCCGGCTGGGATGCGATGTGCAGCAGGAATTTGCCAGCAGAACCAGGGAACAGGGATAGGCTTTTGTTCCTTTTTTACTCATTTTAGCAGCTTTTCTCCATTATCATGTAATTATATTTAACAAAGTGGCATGCGAAAATGTAGCGAAATTAATGCATGATTTGCTATCATGAAAGCACTTCTCAATTAAAAATCCTTAAATAGTAATAATCGTAGAATTAATGGCAATTGCAAAAAAATATTCGGTGGTTATGGACATGAAAAGAGTATTGGTATACATTCTTTTATTACTACTATGGATCTGCGTGGATTCTGTACGTGCAGACACAATCTCTGCCCAGATCGATTCGTTTGATTTCCCATATGGAGACTGGTACCGCGATTCCAATCAGGGTGGCACCAATGTCTGGATAAAGAATACTGGTGATGTGGGCCATCTATTTTGGGTCTCCTACGAAGTGATGGATAGAAGAGGCCAGTGGTACAGTGCACCACCCGAGCCGGTATATGCGGAGCCGGGAGACAGCACCTATTTTGTCAATCCCGTCTGGCATATTCCCGATGATGCAGAGCTGGGCAGCTATCAGGCCGATTTGTACTTGTATAGCTATTATGATAGCCGCACCGGGGAGCTGTCTGAACAACTGGATCAAGTTGACCTGGTTGGTGCATTTAGTGTTGTGGGATGAGATGATTATGTCAAGTCTAATAAAATGTTGTTCGCGTGGGTGAGTTACAAAAACCTCTTTGATATCGACTTTAATCATTTTAACGGCTAGCCAGGACATTTTAGGACTCGGCCCGCGCTCCCGTCCGACCGCAATGATGCCAAACCTGTCTGCATTAGTTGATGATTATTTCGGTATGCTGGGGTGTGAATGGTCATGATGGTTATGCCCACTGGAATGGTGTGGGTTTTGGTGTGAATCCTGGCTTGTGGAGTCTGAGCCCGACTGCAGCTCACCCGTAACTGGAATCAAGACCAAGTAGTCGTTGCCTCTGGATGGGATATGGCACACAGAATTGGGTCGGATTGCTGAAATGTACTGCGGTGAATATTGATTTGCTTCTGAAAAGTAACGAATAGCAAGAACATCGCAATAATCTTAATTGCTTATATTTAAAATTTTTCAACTAGTTGGTCGTGAATCACAAATTTGCTGAAAAATCCTGGACGTTTTGAATTTCAAAATTCCGGTCGCGCCCTATCCAAATCCTTTTCTTCTCGCTACCCCATTCTCATAAACCGCCCACGTTTGCAGGATGATGCACATTTGAAGCAGTTCAAACAATGGTTTCGCTACAACAACAAGAACTCCTACAGCATTGCCGCCCTGATGCCGCTCGTAGATGCAAGCATAGCCAGCGAGCCGAAGGAAGGCATCATGCTCTACAGCTTTGCCAGCGCCCAGGCAGAGGAGGTCTACGGCGAGGTTCGCCGCGCTGCGGTGGATGCAGTCTACATCGCAGGTGGCCCTCATCCTTCTGCTCGGCCCGAGGAGGTTCTGGAGCACTTCGACTTCGTGGTGATAGGTGAGGGAGAAGCGACGCTGCCGGAATTGCTGCTGGCCATAAAAGAGGAGAGCGATCCTGCCCGCGTTAAGGGCATCGCCTACAAATGCCGGGGGCGGGCTATAATCACAGAAAAGAGATCTCCCGTGGATCTGGACTCCTATCCACCTTTTGGAAAGATCTTAGCGCCTCTGGAGATCTCTCGCGGCTGCCCCTGGGGCTGCACCTATTGCCAGACGCCGCGCCTCTTCGGCTCCTGCATGCGCCACAGGTCGATTCCGATCATTGCACAGTATGCTCGTCGCCACAAGGATATCCGCTTCACCTCTCCCAACTCCCTGGCCTACGGCTCAGATGGGCGTGTTCCCTGCCTGGAGAAGGTCGAGGCTCTGCTCAAAGTCCTGGCCGAACAAAAAAAGCCCATCTACTTCGGTACATTTCCCTCCGAGGTCCGGCCGGAGTTCGTCACCCCTGCGGCCCTGGAGCTTATCGTCAAATACTGCGCCAATAAGAGCCTGAGCCTGGGAGGTCAGTCCGGCAGCCCTGCCGTTTTGCGCAGCATTGGCCGGGGTCACGGATGCGCTGAGATCACGGTGGCCTGTGAACTGGCCCTGGATTATGGACTTGTGCCGCAGGTGGACCTTATCTTCGGCTTGCCAACGGAGTTGGATGAGGATCAGCGCATGACCCTCGACCTGGTTAGATGGATCGCAGCTAAAGGCGGCAAAGTGCGGGCGCACCGCTTTATGCCACTGCCGGGAACTCCCCTGGCTGCAGCACGGCCCGCGCCTCTGGCGCCGGATGTGGAGGCGTATCTGGGCAAGATGGCACAGGAGGGACGCCTGACCGGAAGCTGGTCAATGCAGTGATTTTTTAGGTGATAGTAACTATACACAATCTTTATATTCAATACAGTCCAATAAAGCTATGGTGGACTTGGATGGACCTTAAGTTTGACAACTACATTTTGAAGGCGTTCCTAGCTTCCGGCCTGCTATCGCTGGTGATGATTGCTCTAGCACTGGGACTCATTCAGCTATTTCGCTATGGCTCGTCCTTGCCTTTATCCATAATTCTCACAATGGCGGCAATATCTTTCGTCCTTTCCGCTTCATTTTTCGAGCGCTACGAGGTGGGTTCCATCATGTGGTCCCTGCTGGTATCGCTTATCGCAACCCTGATGCTGACAATGCTCTCAGGCGGCATAATCTATGGCATAACGGCGCACAGGCAATCCTGGGAAGAGCTGATCTCGGGCTTGGCCATCTGCATGATAGTAGGGATGATTCTGCTTTCCTATCTCAAGCGCAGCCTGGGCGAGATTGAGTACTGATTAATACTAGCAGCAATACTAGCAGTTTTTCAATGATGGTGGACTCCTTTGGCCGCAACGTCACGGGCCTGCGCATCGCTCTTACTCCTCGCTGCAATCTTAATTGCATTTACTGCCATCACGAGGGCGAGGCAATGCCCAAGGGGGAGATCTCGGATGAGATGGTGGTAAGCG
This sequence comes from Methanothrix sp., assembly GCA_049299735.1. Lineage (GTDB taxonomy): Archaea > Halobacteriota > Methanosarcinia > Methanotrichales > Methanotrichaceae > Methanothrix. Next base: position 21,841 of record JBAQXX010000042.1, read on the forward strand.
TTGCCAGGGCGGCTGCCCTCTTGGGCGTACGCTCCCTGAAGTTCACGGGCGGAGAGCCCCTGCTGCGCCGCGGCCTGGCCGGACTGATTGCAAAGATGCCCCAGGACTTGGACATTTCATTGACCACGAACGGCATCTTCCTGGCCGAGCAGGCCGGGCCGCTGGCGCAGGCGGGGCTGGACCGGGTCAATGTTAGCCTGGACTCGTTGCGCCCCGAGACCTACAGGGCCATCACGGGCGGCAGAGAGGGCGACCAGGAGAAGGTTCTGGCGGGAATTGATGCTGCCAGGGCAGCGGGCCTCGCGCCCATCAAGCTGAATGTAGTGGTTCTCAAGGAGAACGAGGCCGAGATTTCCGATCTGATCGATTTTTGCCGGGAGAAGGGCCTGATACTGCAGCTTATCGAACTGTTGGACCTGCACCACCTGGGGCTTTCGGGAGACATCGACGCCATCGAGCGCCGGCTGGCCGCGCAGGCGGACAGCGTGCGCATCCGGGAGATGCACCGGCGCCGGAAATACTTCCTGGACGGAGCGGAGGTGGAGGTGGTGCGGCCCATGGACAACACCGAGTTTTGCGCCAACTGCACACGTCTGCGCGTCACCTCGGACGGAAAGATCAAGCCCTGTTTGCTTCGCAGCGACAATCTGGTGGATATCGGCACCTGCGACTGCGAGAGGATTATGATGCTGCTGCAAGAGGCCAATGCCAGGAGAGAGCCGTATTTTGGAAAGACGGTGCCATTCTTCCCGCCAGTTCTTTAATTACAGGACATTTGTTGGGATCGTGAATCGCTAATCTGGGATTAATTCTTCGCAAGAGTGCAAAAAGCTTAAAGAATAAGAGCTAGTCTGTTGTATCAGACGGAGTCAATTTATGGATGAAAGAAGGCCGATGGCATTTTTGAGCTATGCCCACTTTGCGGATAATTTCGACGATGGATATCTCTCTCAGTTCTGCCTCCGTTTAAAAGGAGAAGTCTGTCTGCAAAAGGGAGACGAGTTTCCCATATTCCAAGATCGAAAAGACATCTCGTGGGGTGATTGCTGGAAGGAGCGCATTAATGGCTCACTCGATACAACGACCTTTTTAATTCCTGTTATTACACCAGGCTTCTTTAAGAGCGAATACTGTCGTGAGGAGCTGAGCCGGTTCCTTGAGAGAGAAAGGAAACTGGGACGAGACGATCTCATCCTTCCTGTTTACTATGTAGATACGCCTGTGCTGAATGATAAAGAATTGCAAGCGAATGACGAGCTGGCCCAAATAATTGCCTCACGCCAGTATGCCGATTGGAGAAAGCTGAGATTTGATGATATCCTTTCAAGAGATGCAAGGAAGGAAATCTCCAATTTAGCGGCTCAGATATGCAAGGCACTATCTCGGCTAGATGCTGTTAAAAACACGGAAAATGATTCAAGTCCATCCGTGAAGTCTCCAATTAAATCTCCCGGTGGAGGTCATGATGCAGCCCCACTAAAAGCAATCGTAGTTGATCAAATGCACCGTGGAGACTATGCCACCATAAATGATGCGATTTCTGCGGCAGCTCCTGGATCACGAATTTCTGTAAGGCCGGGAGTCTATGACGAGGGGCTAGTAATCGACAAGGCTCTTGAGATCGAAGGAGATGGAAAGCCAGGGGAAGTTGTGATCCGAGCGGAAGGAAAAAATGCCATATTGTTCAGAACAGCCAGAGGGATAGTATCCAACCTTGTGCTTAAGCAAATAGGCGGAGGCGATTTTTATTGTGTGGCTATCCCGCAAGGAGTTCTAGAGCTAAACAGATGCGACATAACCAGTGATTCCTCATCGTGTGTGGCAATATATGGCAAGGCGTATCCAAAGCTCAGTGGCAACAAGATCCACGATGGCAAGTCAGCCGGGATCTATGTTTACGAGAACGGTCAGGGCTTGATCGAAGACAACGACATATTCGAAAATGCTTTTTCTGGCATCCAGATCAGCGAAGCTGGCAACCCAACCGTCCGGGGTAACAAGATCCGCGATGGCAAGACAGCCGGGATCTATGTTTACGAGAACGGCCAGGGCTTGATCGAAGACAATGACATATTCGAAAATGCTCTTTCTGGCATCCAGGTCAAAAGCGCTGGCAACCCAACCATCCGGGGTAACAAGATCCACGATGGCAAGACAGCCGGGACCCTTGTTTCTGAGAACGGCCAGGGCTTGATCGAAGACAACGACATATTCGGAAATGCTCTTTCTGGCATCGAGGTCAAAAGCGCTGGCAACCCGACCATCCGGGGCAACAAGATCCGCGATGGCAAGTCAGCCGGGATCTATGTTTACGAGAACGGCCAGGGCTTGATCGAAGACAACGACATATTTGGAAATGCTTTAACTGGCGTCGAGATCAGAGAAGCTGGCAATCCAACCATCCGGGGTAACAAGATCCACGATGGCAAGACAGCCGGGATCCTTGTTTCTGAGAACGGCCAGGGCTTGATCGAAGACAACGACATATTCGAAAATGCTCTTTCTGGCATCGAGGTCAAAAGCGCTGGCAACCCAACCATCCGGGGTAACAAGATCCACGATGGCAAGACTGCCGGGATCCTTGTTTCTGAGAACGGCCAGGGCTTGATCGAAGACAACGACATATTCGAAAATGCTCTTTCTGGCATCCAGATCAGCGAATCTGGCAATCCAACCATCCGGGGTAACAAGATCCGCGATGGCAAGTCAGCCGGGATCTATGTTTACGAGAACGGCCAGGGCTTGATCGAAGACAACGACATATTCGAAAATGCTTTAACTGGCGTCGAGATCAGAGAAGCTGGCAACCCGACCGTCCAGGGCAACCGTATAAATAGAAACGTCTATCAAGCAGTCCGTGTTTGTGATAATGGTGCTGGAATTGTTGAGAACAATGACCTTCGCGATAATAAGAAAGGCGCCTGGCTCATATCATATGATAGCAAGAATCTGGTCAAACGCACTGGGAACCAGGAATGAAGGAATAATCAAGATGCAAATGAATCTGCAATATGGCTGAAATGCAAGCCTACTGCCTATCATCACTCCCCTCTCCCAATCCTGTGCTCGTACCTTCTCGCCTCCACCCGTCGCCTTTGGCCCTCTTGCTCCATCCAGATCCCTTCATCCACCACCTCGCTATCTCTCGTGGGTGACGCAATAATTCGGTTATCTCTGTGTTCCTGTGCCTCTGTTGTTTCGCTTGAAAAGTAACCCTGGATTTGCCACAGGAGATCGCGAAGATCGATAGTCTTCTTCACAAGTTTTAATATCTTGGAGGAAAGTATTCTTGGATATCTCTACAATTGGCAAGGACGATCCAAAAATATATTTATTTTCGCCATGGTTAGAGTCATGGGTGGTTGCTAATGGTTACCAACTTAACTTTGGAGCGGATGGAAGGCCAGATCAAATGGTACAGCGAAAAAAGCACCTGGAATCAGGAATGGTTTAAGAAGCTCAAGGTAGCGGAGATTGTTGCTGCTGCGCTGGTTCCTTTTGCTGCAGGCATAAGCGCGCCTGCTGCAGTTACGGGTCTTCTGGGCGTAATAGTAGTGGTGCTTGAGTCGTTGCAGAGCATTTACCAGTTCCAGAACAACTGGATCTCCTACAGGTCTACGGCAGAGGCGCTGAAGCACGAGAAATACCTCTGGTATGCCAGGGCAGGGCATTACCTCAATCCCGAGAATCCTGAGGCGCTGCTGGCAGAGAGGATCGAGGCGCTGATCTCCACAGAGAACGCTAAGTGGATCTCGGATAAGGAGCAGGCGGGAAAGGCAAAGCCGACAACGGTTCAACAGTGAGCAAAATGAAATGCCCAGAAAAATGATACATATCCATATTGAACCAATGAAGGAAACCTTTTAAGTATTGACAAGAGAGAATTTGCCAAAGAAAGAGCCGACAAACGTCGCGAAATGGTGCTACAAAATGGCCAACGAGCAAATCTCTTCGGAGGGAATCGAGGTAATCATTTCGTATTCGCACAAGGATGAGATGCTGAGGGATGAACTCGAAAAGCATTTAAGCATTCTGAAACGACAAAAGCCAATTTCGACATGGTACGATCGAAAAATTGGTGCGGGAGAGGAATGGATGGATGAAATTGATAAGCACATGGATTCCGCCCAAATTGTTTTATTGCTTATCAGTGCTGATTTTTTGGCCTCAGATTATTGCTATGATATTGAATTGAAACGTGCCATGGAGAGGCATGAGTCTGGGGAAGCCCGCGTGATCCCAATTATCCTCCGGCCAGTAGACTGGAAAGGAGCGCCTTTTGGGAAATTGCAGGCGCTTCCCACTAACGCAGAGCCTATTGTAAGCAAAAAGTGGGGATGCACAGACGAGGCTTTTGTCGATATAGTAAGAGGTTTGAGAGACGCGATTGGGAGCTTTAAGCCAAAAAAAGAAACCAAGAGGTCCAATTCAAGAACATCATCAAATGGAAGTTCAAAAAAATTAATTGTTGATCAAATGCATTGCGGAGACTGCACCACGATAAATGCCTCCATCGCTATGGCAGAGCGCAGACCGATGGCATACATTAGCTATGCTCATGTTGATGATAAGTTCAACAAGGGCTATCTAGCCAAATTTTGCGAATGCTTAAGCGGCGAAGTAAGCCTGCATTTGGGTGAGGAGTTCCCCATCTTTCTGGATCGAAAGGATATAAAATGGGTTGACGCGTGGAAGGAGAGAATCGAAGATCACATTTATGGCACCACCTTTCTGATCCCCATTATCACGCCAAGCTTTTTTAAGAGCCAATATTGCCGCGACGAGCTGAGCCGATTCCTGGAAATAGAGCAGAAGCTGGGAAGAAGCGACCTCATCCTCCCGGTATATTTTATCGAAACACCTCATATCAATGATGAATCAAAGAAGAATGAGGATGAACTGGCGCAGATTATCACCTCTCGCCAGTATGCAGACTGGAGAACGCTGAGGTTTGAGGATTTGGACTCGAGAGCTGTCAGGCGGGCGCTGGCCGAACTTGCGGGTCAAATCCGGGATACACTGGATTCTTTGCTGCCAGCTTCCGAAGAACCTGCACCAAAAAGTGAGCCTCCTGCGCCACACCGTCGCGAAACCGAGCCACCATGGGTTGTAGTGGAAGCGTTAAACGTACCTGAACATTCTTCCACCATTGTGGTCGATAAGATGGGGCGTGGTGATTTCGAAACGATTTCCAAGGCCATTGATGCATCCGATCCGGGATCTAGGATTTTGATCAAGTCAGGGATTTACGATGAAGCGCTTATTCTTGATAAGCCTCTAGAGATCGTCGGATCTGGCAATCTGGGAGAGGTTGTGATCAGAGCTGAAGGAAAAAATGCCATATTGTTCCGATCAGCTAAAGGGATCGTCTCCAACCTAGTTCTCCAGCAAGTCGGCGGAGGCGATTTTTATTGTGTGGATATCCAGCAGGGAGTTCTGGTGCTGGAAGGATGCGACATAATCAGTAATTCCTTAGCATGTGTGGCAATACATGGTAACGCATTTCCAAAGCTAAGGGGAAACAAGATTCATGATGGCAAAGCAAGCGGAATCTATGTACGCGAGAACGGCCAGGGACTGATCGAAGACAACGACATATTCGGAAATGCTTTAGCTGGCATTGTGATTAAAGAGGCTGGCAACCCTACCGTCCGGGGCAACAAGATCCACGATGGCAAGGATGCCGGTATCTTTGTTTACGGGAATGGCCGGGGACTGGTCGAATACAACGACATATTCGGAAATGCTTTATCTGGCATTTCCATCAAAGAGGCTGGCTCCCCTATCGTTCGGGGCAATCGCATAAATAAAAACGGCCTTTCAGCAGTCACTGTTTCAGAAAAAGGTGCAGGAATTATTGAGAACAATGACCTTCGCGATAATGAGAACGGCGCTTGGCTCATATCAGATGATAGCAAGAATCTGGTCAAACGCTCTGGGAACCAGGAATAAAGGACTTAATCAAGATGCAAATGAATCTGCAATAAGGCGAAAGCTGTAGGCTTACTGCCTATCATCACTTCATCTCTCTCCTTCCAATCCTGTGCTCGTACCCTCTCGCCTCCGCCCGTCTCCTCATGCCTTCCCGTTCCATCCAGATTCCCTCTTCTACCACCTCTCCGATCACCGTCAGCTCACACGCCTGCCGTGCCTCCTCCAGCCCCTCCGGCCGCACGGTGAAGACGAGCTCGAAGTCCCCGCCCGCGCTCATCACCATCTCCAGCGCCTTCTCCTTTCCTACCATCTCCATCAGGCCATCGGCCACGGGCAGCGCCTCCTCCTGTACCACAAAGCCCACATGGCTCACCTGGGCCAGGTCAAAGAGCGAGAGCGCGAGACCATCGCTGTTGTCCATCATGGCCGTGACTGCCCGGCTTTGGGCCAGAGCCCGGCCCTCGGCCAGGCGCGGCTCTGGCTCCAGAAGCTTCTCGATGAACGGGCTGTCATGCCTTCCTTCCTGCCAGGCCCACAGCCCTCCGCCCGCGCCCCCCAGCGCGCCCGTGGTGCAGAGCAGGTCGCCCGGCCGGGCGCCGCGGCGTCGCAACGCCAGATCTTTCTCCACGAACCCCAGAGCTGTGCCGGTGATGGTCAGCTCATCATGGCAGTCCGTATCGCCGCCGATGATGCGCGTGCCGTAGTATGCGGCGCAGTCGCCAAAACCTGAAAAGAGCTCGTCGATGAAGTATAGGTCTGCTTCCGGCGGCAGGCCCGCGGCGATGAGCACGCCTGCGGGCTCAGCTCCCATGGCGGCGATATCGCTCAGGTTGACCGCCACTGCCATCCAGCCCATCTGCCAGGGGTTCATGATATCGGGAAAGTCCGTTTTCCTGTGCAGCATGTCCGTAGTAACCACCAGATAGCGCTCGCCTGCGTCAATCACGGCGCAGTCGTCGTTCTCCACTCCGCCCAGGATCTCGGATATGCGCAAGATCAACTCTCTCTCGCCCAAAACATTTCCCGACATGGATTTTCGCCTTCCTACCACAGGTTCTTCTTGCATTGTCAATTGGAAAGACTATTAACTTTTGAGGGCTATTGCTATGAGTACCATGCCCGATTACAAAAGATTATTTATTCCCGCCCTGCTGGGCCTCCTGGCACTCCTCCTGCTCCTGCCTCCTTCCGTTGCCGAGACACGGGTCTGCACCCACGGGTGCGATTACACCAGCATTCAGGCAGCTCTCGATGCCGCTTCCCCCGATGACAGGATCGTCGTAGAGGGCGGAATATACCGCGAATCACTGATCATCGGCAAGAGTGTGTTCCTGCACGGCCTGGATACGGGCGAAGGAAAGCCCGTTCTCGCGCCGCAAAGCGGTCGGATAATCCTGGCCGGCAACGGCGCCGTCTTGCGAGGCTTTGAGATCGGAGAGCCTGGGGGCTCAAATGAATCCTGTTTGGATGCCGGAGACTGCACAATGGAAGTCGTCCTTCCCGCCGGCATTTACCTGAACGATTTTGCCGGCAAGAAGAGCGTCTGCCCGGAGGATGCCGCGTCATGGAATTCGAGTGACGGCATCAATTACCAGTTCAAGAGCCGCGTGCTGCGTAGCCGCCTGGGCAACTACTGGGCCGATTACAATGAAACTGATGAGAATAACGACGGAATTGGCGATCAGCCCGTGATATTGAACGAAAGAAATATAGATTTTTATCCCCTTATGTATCCTGTGGATAATTACCGAATACCTGATGAAAAGCAAACCAAAGTAGAGCTCATTCGTGCCAGGGTCAACGAGCCCTTTACCATCTCCCTGCCTGCCAATCCCACTACGGGCTATGAGTGGAAGGTTGATTACGATTATGTCCTGCTCAAACAGGAGAGTGCTCAGTTTGAGAGAGCCTCTGCAAAGAAATTAGCGGTAGGCGTAGGGGGAACTTCCGTCTTTGTCTTCCTGCCCATAAAGCCGGGCAAGAGTACCATCTACTTTGTCTACAAAAGGTCCTGGGAAAACATTGTGGCAGACACGAGGGCCTTCCATGTGGAGATCTCTGCCTGAAGCGGATCCAGGCTCTCTCCCAAAATAATTTATAGAAATAGTTTCCATAATTGTATCTGACACAAATCTCTCTAGGATTTGAACCCCCGGTGAAGCTACCAATTTGAGCTTCAGGGTGAGAAGAGATGAGGTAGATCTTCATGTTTGGCATTTTTTCGTTTATCGGCTGGCTGATCATAGGTGCTATCATCGGCTGGATCGCAGGAAAGGTTTGGGTAGGCCATGGCTTCGGCCTGCTGGGAAATATTCTGGTGGGCATTGTGGGCTCCATAGTTGGGGGAGCTATCTTTGGAGGATTTTTTGGCACATCTGGCATAGGTGGCTGGATTACATCCATCCTGGGAGCCATTGTATTGCTGGTTATTGCCGGGTTTGTTAAGAGATAGGGCATTGGATCGCAGAAGAACGCCCCCAATGCCTACGAGGACCTTAGAGGCCAATGCCCTGTATATCGCGAAATGGTCTCAGGCAAAGCGAGCAAGTGGCATGGCCTGGAAGAATATACCATCCTTCATCGCAGCAGAAACAAGTACAATCGCCTTCTTTGTCAAACAGGGCGCTGCTAACCAGTGCTACGCCTGAAGTGCGGACTTGCCAGGAAGTATTTATATAGTGATCACCATCAATTCCTGGTCATTACAATCCTTAAGGAGATTTCAATTTGGCAAAATCCGATATCAAATCTGAGGCTAGTTCAGAAACAAAAGCCGAGGCGAAGAAGCCTGCGGCCCCTAAACCGGAGGTCAACATCGGCATGGTGGGCCATGTCGATCACGGCAAAACCACCCTTGTTAAGTCACTCTCGGGCGTCTGGACCGATCAGCACAGCGAGGAAGTAAAACGGGGCATCTCCATCCGTCTGGGGTATGCAGATGCAACCTTCCGAAAGTGCCCGAGCTGCCCGGAACCGGATGCTTACACTGTGGATGAGATATGCTCCCACTGCGGCAAAGAGACGCAGGTTTTACGCACTGTTTCTTTTGTAGATTCGCCCGGCCACGAGACTCTCATGGCCACCATGCTCTGCGGGGCGGCTATCATGGATGGAGCCGTGCTGGTCATCTCAGCCAATGAGCCCTGCCCCCAGCCCCAGACCAAAGAGCACCTTATGGCCCTCAACATCACTGGCATCGACAAAATTGTGATTGTGCAAAATAAGATCGATCTCATGACCCGTGAGCAAGTAATGGAGCACTATCGCCAGATCAAGGATTTTATAAAAGGAACTGTGGCCGAGAATGCACCCATTGTGCCTATTTCCGCTCAGCAGAACCTCAACGTCGATATGGTCATTGAGGCCATCGAGAAGATCATACCGACCCCACCCCGAGACGTCAACAAGCCGGCTCTTCTGAAGATTGCCCGCTCCTTTGACATCAATCGGCCGGGCGCCACCCCAGAGGCCCTTAAAGGCGGAGTCATCGGCGGATCTCTCAGCCAGGGCGTCTTGCATACGGGCGACAAGATCGAGATATGCCCGGGTCGGCTCGTAGAGTACGAGGGCAGGAAACAATGGGTGCCCATCCAGACCAAAGTGGTAACACTGCTGGCTGGAAAACAGGTTCAGGAAGAGATCACTCCCGGAGGCCTGATGGGCGTGGGCACTCTTCTCGATCCCATCATGACCAAGAGCGATGCGCTGGTGGGACAGGTGGCGGGAGAGCCTGGCAAACTTCCGCTCGCACGATCTGCGTTTACTATGGATATGCGACTTTTGGAGCGCGTGGTTGGCGTCACGGACGAGTCTAGTGTCGAGCCCATTCACTCCAGTGAACCCTTGATGCTCAATGTCGGCACAGCTACAACCGTAGGTGTCGTAACCAGTGCTCGTGAGGGCGGCATTGTTCAGGTGCAGCTCAAGAGGCCCGTTTGCGCCGACAAAGGAGAACGTGTGGCGGTCAGCAGGCGAATAGGTGCCAGATGGCGTCTCATTGGCGTTGGCACCATAACCGAGTAGCATGAAGGCATACATTGATACCAGTAGCGTAAAGGTCGTCCTCGATACCAACGCATTGATGGTGCCCGAGCAGTTCGGTGTGGACATCTTCAGCGAGCTCTTGCGCTTGGGGTATGCGGAGTGGATGGTCCCGGCCTCTGTCCTGGGAGAGCTTCGCTCTCTGGCAAAAAGAGCAGACAAAGGAAAGGATAAGATTGCCGCCCGAGTGGCTCTGAGTCTGGCTGAGGGCTGCAATGCGGTTGGGGTGGACAATTACAATGCCGATCAGGATATCGTTGAGATTGCCCTAAAGACGGGCGCGGCAGTCTTTACCAATGACAAAGAATTGAAGAAAAGGTTATTTAGTAAAGGCATCACCGTAGTATACCTGCGCCAGGGGCAATATCTAGAGGCGTCGAAGAAGGAGTACTAGATGTATAAAAAGATGAAGCTTAAGGGTGTGGCCAGAATAGAACCGGATCATCTAGGTGATCCCCTCGAGGCGGCAGTGGACAAGTCGCTGCGCGACAAATACGAGGCAGTGGTTGACAAGTCACTGGGGACCATAGTGGCCGTACTCGGAGCAGATGACATTGGAGAAGGTCACATCCTGGCGGGGGATGGGTCTATTTACTACGAAGTCAATTTTGATGCCCTCGTCTTCAAGCCCGAGATGCAGGAGATCATCGAAGGCGAAGTAGTGGAGATAGTTAAATTCGGAGCTTTTCTCTCATTAGGACCATTCGATGGCCTTCTGCACGTCAGCCAGATCACCAATGAGTATATATCTTATGATGAAAAGAACGCGCGGCTGGTCAGCAAAGAGTCGAGCAAGTCCTTAGGAGAAGGAGATAAGGTTCGAGCTAGGGTTATAGCCGTAAGCCTTAATGAGAAAGATCCTCGCGAGAGCAAGATTGGGCTTACAATGAGGCAAACGGGCCTGGGACGGCTGGAGTGGCTAGAGGTCAATACCAATGCGCAAGTGAGTGTTGAGGAAGAGGCGAAATGACAGAGCAGGCATGCAGAGAATGTCGCAGAATCGTTGAGGGTCAGGTCTGTCCCATCTGTAATTCAGCCTCGCTCAGCAAGGATTGGAGCGGATATGTCTTGATCATCGATCCCAAGGAATCGATTCTCGCGCAAAAGCTGGAGATTACCCTTCCCGGCAGATATGCTCTGAAGGTGCGTTAGAATTGCCTCTCCTCCTTCTCCCCGATGAGCTGCGGTCCTCACTGAAAGAGCCATTGGGCAGGCTATACAAGGGAAACGGCCAAGAATGCGTAACGGCCATGGAAACAAAGCTTCTTTCTGCCAAGAAAGTTGTTGCGATCGGTGATATGACCGCCTTCTATCTCTTGAAGGCATCCATAGTGCCGGATCTGTTAGTCGTGGACAATAAGACTAAGAGAATGCCGGTTTCCGATCATGTCATAGAGATGCTGGATCACGAAAGTTATAAGACGGTAATGGTGAAAAACCCAGCGGCTACTATCACCAAAGATCTTATAGACCTGATCCGGGAATCTCTGCATGGCACTACTCATGTCAAGATAATAGTAGAGGGCGAAGAAGATCTGGCAACGCTTCCTGCCATTCTCTATGCGCCACTGGGCAGCGCTGTGGTCTACGGCCAGCCAAATGAGGGAAGCGTTCTGGTTGATGTTACTCCCGAAAGGAAGCTACATATCGAAGAATTCATGAAGCGAATGATTGTGGAGGAATGAAGTTGGAAATACAAGTAATAGAAGCAAAGAACAACACCATCTTGAATCGGCGGGAGCTTGTTTTCAAGGTTATTCACGATGAGTCTACGCCTTCTCGAAAGAGCGTTGTGGAGAGGCTGGCGGCAACTCAAAACTCGAAGGTAGGTCTGGTCTATGTGGACAGCCTGAAGACCGAGTTTGGAAAGCGCGAGACCATAGGATATGCCAAGATCTACGAGACAGCTGAGAGAGCCAAGGAAATAGAGAGGGCTCATATCGTTGAGCGCAATACATTCACCAAGCCGCAAGAAGCCAAGACGGAGGCCTAGCTAGATGGCTGCCAAAAAGGGTGCCAAGAAGGGTGAGATCAAAGGAGCCTCCAGATTTTATGAAGTAACCGGCGACTCTATCAAGTCCAAAAAGTCGGTCTGTCCCAGGTGTGGCAATGGCGTATTTTTGGCCAGCCATGCCGACCGGCAGAGCTGCGGCAAGTGCGGTTATACTGAGTTCAAGAAATAGACCTGGGTTACACGGGTCCTGATTCTTGGACCTGATTTTACTCTTTTATAAGGTTAGTGTCAGCCGCAGGATTCTGCGACAGGGTACTTATTTAAGAGAAGAAGTACAACTAATAATTTGGTGTTTGTTTGGCAGAATTTGGCATATCTACCCCCATCGCTCTTCTGATAGCGTTTATTATCTTGTCTCAGGCGATAAAGATCGTTCGAGAGTATGAACGAGTGGTCATATTCCGTCTGGGGCGCTTTTCCGGAGTGAAGGGTCCAGGCATATTCTTTATTATCCCCCTCATTGATCGCGTTATGCTGCTCGACCTGAGGGTCTTTACCATCGACGTGGCCAAGCAGGTGGTCATAACCAAGGACAACGTAAGCGTGGAAGTGGATGCAGTCATCTACTACCGGGTAGTGGACCCTTCCCGGGCTATCATTCAGGTGGAAAATTACAAGCTTGCTACATCCTTGTTGGCGCAGACCACATTGCGAGACGTTCTGGGACAGATTGAACTGGACGATCTACTCTCCAAGCGCGACGAACTGAACAAGAAGCTGCAGGCAATCTTGGACCAGCACACTGATCCCTGGGGAATCAAGGTTACTGCGGTCACACTGAGAGACGTGTCTCTGCCCGAATCGATGAGAAGGGCGATTGCCAAGCAGGCCGAATCTGAAAGGGAAAAGAGGTCGCGCATCATCCTGGCCGATGGTGAGTTCCAGGCATCCAAGACCATGACCGATGCCGCAAGGCTTTATGAGGAAGTGCCTGCCGCCCTGAAGCTACGAGAGCTGCAGACATTGGTCGATATCGCCAGGGAGAAGACGCTCATCGTGGTCACACCCAGTGGAGACTCTGGGACCGGTTCTGTGGTCGGCCTGACGGCAGCCTTAAACCGGGAGCTTTCTGAGAGAGAGACCTTCCGAAAAGACGAGGCAAAGAAAGATGCCTTGAGAGAAGCAGAGAGCGAGGCAGCAAGAACCAGGAGATGAAAAACATATGGAGAAGTGCCTGTCCTGCTCGAAATTCATGGGTGGAGCGGGTCGGTCATTTCCTTACTGGAGGCAGAGAGTAGCCTCCCTTTTATTTTTATCGCTCTTGCTGTTTTTATCGCAGGCGCTTCCCATTGCCTATGCCGTTCCCGGACCGGTTTTGGCTGTGCAGCTGCAGGGCCCCATCACGCCGGCCAGCGATGACATCGTTGCTGCGGCCTTGCAGGAGGCGGAGACGGGCGACTTTGCCGCAGTGATGCTCCTGCTGGATACGCCGGGCGGCGGCCTGACAGAGACTTATGAGATCCAGAGGCGGATGGAGGAGACAGAGATCCCCGTCGTAGCCTACGTCTATCCCTCGGGTGCTGCGGCCTGGTCGGCGGGAACGCTCATCCTGATGAGTTCCGATGTGGCGGCAATGGCGCCGCACTGCATCATCGGCTCGGCCCAGCCAGTGCAGCTTTCGCCTCTGGGCAAGACTGAGCCCATCAACGATAGCAAGACCACCAATGCCATCGTGGCCCTGATCGAGGAGAAAGCAAGAGCTCACGGGCGAAACACGACAGCTGCCAAGCAGTTCGTAGTCTCCAATCTAAACCTGAATGCTGATGAGGCCAAAAATTATGGCGTGATCGAGTACATTGCGTCTTCGCCTGAGATTCTAGTGAGTCAGATCAACGGCATTCATGTCAAGAATACCACACTGCTCACAGAGGCCGCCGCTGTGCAGTACTTTCAGCCGCCCATTAACTTGCAGCTTTTGAGGCTTCTCTCCGATCCGACGCTGGCCGGGCTGCTCGTGCTGGTTGGCCTCTATGCCCTTGTCTTCGGCCTGTCCAGCCCCGGCATCGGATCGGAGGCATTGGGCGTGGTGGCCCTGGCTTTGGGGCTGATTGGGCAGGGCTTTAATGTGAATGTCGGAGCTGTTTTTCTCCTCCTCATCGGCATGGGGCTGATTTTGGCGGAGCTGCACAGCCATTCCTTTGGATTCTTGGCTGTGGCCGGGCTGATATGCGTAATAGTCGGCAGCATTCTTTTTGTTCCTACCAGCTTTCCCCAGTGGTATGTGCCGGGCAGCTACCAGCGGTCCATGGCCCTGGCCATCATCCTGCCCTCGCTTATCTTGGGCGTATTCCTGGGCCTAGCCATTTACAAGGTGGCACGGGCCCGGTTTGCACCGCCCGTGCTGGGTCACATTGTCGGTAAGGAGGCAGTGGCCATTGACAGGCTGGACCGGGAGGGATACGTGCTCTTCCAGGGAGAGTACTGGCAGGCGGAAGCTGAGGTACCGATAGAGAAGGGCGAGATGGTGGTGGTCACCGGCAAGGATGGGGCCTGTCTAAGGGTGAAACCATTGTGATACTATAATTATTTTATATATGAATAGGGATAAAAGTGATGAGCAAGATTTGGATAATGGCTGCAATTGCCATATTATTAACCATAAATTGTGTCAGCGCTGGTATGGTAAGCCTGACTTATGGTGACGGCAATGTTGATGATGCCGTCTGGATCGATGAACAGAGAGGCCACGGCGTGATCTTCACAGCACCGACAGATAATTGGAGTTTAGACCAGGTGGCCGTTTTTGGAAAGGTGGTTGCGCCGTCCAAATCAGAGTTGTTTGTGATTGAGGTTTGGGACCAAAACCTATCTCTTCTGTGTAAAACTACGGATAAAGCGAGTGCATATTTTGGTGATAACCTAACCTGGTCACTGGTTGACCTGCCTGATGTTAAGGTCTCCGGCGATTTTCTCATTGCTTTCTTTGAGTTCGCCGGCGTATGGCAGGGAGTTGACACGTCCCCTTCATCGGGCAGGTCCGTTCTGGTCGCCAGAAATCCCAACAGAATATTGAATTGGAGTGTGCAAAACAGTACCCAGAACCAGACCAATTGGATGATTCAGGCAGTCGGACACTCTCCTGAACCCGACATTACCATTTCGGTTCTCTCCGATACTGCAAGCGAAAAGAGCCCTGCGAAAATAATGGCGAAGGCTGCAGATCCGGATGGCAATCTTAAAAGCGCCACAGAGTACGTTGTGGACAACAAGACCAGAGAGATTGTCTGGGCACAGATAGTGGAGATGAAGGGCAGCAGCGCGCAGGCGGAGTTCTCCTGGCCGGCATCCACGTTTAGGATTTTTGCAAATGGCCAGGATGAAGGCGTGTTGTTCGTGATCAATAACCTGGGGGTTATGGCGAATTTGAGCAGTTTATTGGCCTACTCTGCGCCCTGCATCATTGAGCTGGATAAAGATGTGAACTTCACCGCAGAAGCTTATTTCGGAGAGGATGGGCAGTTTAATGCGTTGATCGATTCGTACGGTTTTTCTCATTACCTGTCGCAGGATGTCCTGAATATCACAGGGCCCGGCATCGATTATGAGAAGTTCGCTAAGAATAATATTACCCTAATCAAAGATACGAGCAAGATCAGCTTTATCGATATGAAGGTCCCTACCAGGCAAGATGAGCCTGCATCTGAGATAATCGGGCCGGTATTGCTCTCAGGCTCACCATTCTCTCATTACGATCTTAAATTACGGCGATCGAATGCTGGAATGGGTGAATATATTGCCGTAGTCAAGGTAGAAGACAAGGCATTTAACGTATTGAGCGGTATCGGGGATATGACAGTCAAGGTGAAATGATTTCAGGGGCGATTTAGCTCTTTTTTCGCCCCTCATTTTTCAGTTCCTGCTGATCATAGTGCCCACGCCTTCCGTGGTGAGCAGTTCCAGCAGTATTGCATGATGCTTTCTGCCGTCTATGATGTGGGCTTTCTCCACGCCGCTTCGCACCACTGCAACGCATGCTTCCACTTTAGGTATCATGCCGCCCTTGATAACGCCTTTTGCCACCAACCGGTCGAAGTCGGAGGCAGGAAACTCGGAGATGACGCTCTTCGGATCGTCTGGATTCATGCGCACACCCTCCACATCGGTTATGGAGAAGAGCTTCTTGGCCCGCATGGCCACGGCCACAGCTCCTGCCACTGTGTCGGCATTAACGTTCAGGTTATTGCCCTGGTCGTCTGCGGCAATGGGCGATATGACTGGGATATAGCCCTTGCCGGCCATGATCATGAGTATCTCCGGGTCCACTTTTTCTACATCGCCTACGAATCCCAGGTCCACGGGCTCCATGCCCTCTACCTTGAGCAGTGCCTTCTTCCTGGCCTTAAGGAACATGCCGTCCTGGCCGGATAGGCCAATGCCCTTGCCTCCGTGCTTGCCGATGAGGTTGACAAGCTCTGCATTGATGTTGCCGAGCAATACCATGCGTGCGATGCCCAGCGTCTCTTTATCGGTGACACGCAGGCCCCCCACAAATTCTGCCTTCTTGCCGAACTTCTCCATGGCCTGGGAGATCTCAGGGCCGCCGCCGTGCACAATTATGGGATGAATGCCGATGTAGCGGAGTAGCACCACATCCCTGATGAAATCCTCCAGCACAGCGCGATCAGACATGATCGAGCCCCCTATCTTGAAGACCATGATGCTGTCATAGAACTCACGAATGTAAGGCAGAGCCTCAATGAGCACCTGTTCTCTCTTAACTGTCACAGCTCACACCCCTCTATTCGATGGACATCAACACGTCGCCGGGAATGACGGTAGTCCCTTCATTGATGTAGATCTCTTTTACCGTTCCACTCTTATTGGCGAGGATGTTCTGCTCCATCTTCATGGCCTCTAAAACTGCCACTGCATCGCCCTCTGCCACCTTGTCGCCCTTCTTGACCTTGTAACGGATGATAACGCCCTGCATGGGCACGGTTAATCCATCCCTGGGAGCTTTGGGCACAGCCTCTTCTACGGTCATGCCGGCCGGGGCAACCTTGACCAGATATGATTCGCCATCAATCTCTACATTAAGGGCCATGGGCTCTGCCTTCCGAGGAGCAGACGCCACAGCAGCTGGCTGTTTTTTGACCAGTTGCTCTTCCACAGCCGCGCCCTGCAGGAACTTGAGGGCAACTTGAGGATAGAGCGCATAAGTGAGGTAGTCTTCTTCCTGTTTGGCCAGTCCCTGAGCATCGACTGCTTTCTTGGCGTTTTCATATTCCGGCGGCAGCAGATCTGCGGGGCGCACAGTAATGGGCTCCTCGTCGCAGAGGACCTTCAGCCTGACCTGGGGATCGATCATAGCCGGCGACTTTCCATAAAGGCCCTTGACATAGTCTCTGACCTCTTTGGGGACCATCTTATATCGATCGCCTGTGATGACATTAAGAACTGCCTGCGTGCCCACTATCTGGCTGGTGGGGGTGACCAGGGGTGGATAGCCCAGATCCTTTCGAACCTTCGGTATCTCCGCCAGCACCTCTTCCCACTTATCCATCGCCTTCTGCTCGATGAGCTGCGATACCAGATTGGAGAGCATGCCGCCCGGAACCTGGTAGATCAGGACATTTGTATCTACGCGCGCCGTGATGGGGTTGAAGACGGGCGCATAAATCTCCATGATCTTCTCGAAATATCTCTTGATCTCGGTAAGAAGCTCCAGATCCAGGCCCGTGTCATAAGGCGTTCCCTGCAGCGATGCCACCAGGCTCTCTGTGGCGGGCTGAGAGCTACCACCGGAGAGTGGCGACATCGCCGTATCCAGGATGTCGACACCTGCCTGGCAGGCATGGAAGTAGCTCATCTGGGCCATGCCGCTGGTGCAGTGCGTATGGAGATTCACCGGTAGGTTAACCTCCTTTTTCATAGCCCGGATAAGGTCGTAGGCATTTTGGGGGGTTATCAGTCCGGCCATATCCTTGATGCAGATCGAGTCACATCCGAGCTCTGCGAGCCGCACTGCAAACTGCGCGAAGTGCTCATTGCTATGCACAGGGCTGATGGTGTAGCTGATGCCGCCCTGGACGTGCTTGTCCATTTTTTTCGCAGCTTTGATCGATCGCTCCATGTTGCGAATGTCGTTCACGGCATCGAATATCCTGAAGATATCAACGCCGTTAGTGGCCGCTTTCTGCACAAACTTGTCCACTAAATCATCGGCATAATGCCTGTACCCGACCAGGTTCTGTCCGCGAAGCAGCATCTGCATCGGAGTATTTGGCATGGCCTTCTTTAATGCCCTAAGTCTTTCCCAGGGATCTTCGTTCAGGTACCGAATGCAGGTATCGAACGTCGCTCCGCCCCATGTTTCCAATGAGAAGAAACCAACCTGGTCCATCTTCTCTGCTATGGGTAGCATGTCCCTGGTCCTCATCCTGGTGGCCAGAAGAGACTGGTGAGCATCCCTAAAAACCGTGTCTGTAAGCTTAACCCTGCCCATGAAGATCTTCTCCTAAACGGTCCTTCTTCCTTAAAACCCCATCGCTTTTTGCTTTTAATTCTCCAGCACAACCACGGATAAGTTATATAAAGCTAATGGCTAGCTGCAGCAGCTTTCTTATTTCTTATTTCTTATAATACTCTGCTGCTCTATCCTCGGTTTCCAGGCTGCTTCCTTGCGGTATCCCAATTGACAATCGCGAAGCTTGTTTCGAAGGGATTTGCGACCTAGTTGCCGCAATCACTAACATCGATGACCTATCAATACAAGGGCAAACGACCTGACTTGAATCCGGAGCTCATAATGTAATGCGATATCAGAGTATGTTTCCAACGGAAGTTCGCACGGGTTGGGGCCTGAACTCTCAATTTCAAATTCAAAAATACTTGCTCTTTTTCGTAGCTGTTTTCTTTTCATTATTGCCGATAGTTGTGCTGATGTTTAAATCTTTGAATAATATAATAATGTGCCGCGTTTTGAAGGATTATGGCCAAAACGCAATGCGTTGCTTTTCATTATATTCCGGCAGACCGCCGGGAATATCTGTCTGGCAATCTTTTAAATGGTCTTCAGTTTTGTCAAATTTAGTCCTTCTAAAGCCGGCGGGATTTGTTTGTTCACTTGTATCTGGGCGAATGATACCGTTCTATACATATGTGTCCATCTAAAGCGTCTATTAATACTAGGATACATTATTTAGTAAATCGGAGTATCTATGAGACTTAGAGTTGTCAGCGCAAGAAATGAGATTCCAAATCTCAACCCTAATGAAAAGACTGTTCACCTGGCTTTCCGCGCCAGCAATGTAGACTTCCTCAATCTGATGCA
>JBAQXX010000043.1:0-2918 GCA_049299735.1 Methanothrix sp.
TGACGAAAAGCCCATATGCCATTGAAGCCCTAATATGGATCTCAATTCTGACATTGCTAATCAGTAGAAAAGTATATTCTGTTGTGCGAAAACTGAATCCTGATGCCAAAATGGTTCGTTTTACTCATTTGAGGTGGAGCAACATCTTTGTCCAAAATTCCTCGCGCCTCTTATCAGCGATATTGGAATATCTCGGAATTGAACAAGATTTCTCTACAGTCTTAAATGTATATTCAAGTGAGGCACTTGATCCACATGTCAACAGGGAACGGTTTAGGGAGGGATTGTGGTCTTAACCGAAGACGCATGAGCATCCTCCTGATTAGCAGGAGCGAAAGGCTTTATCTGATCAGGGATAACAACTATGTTGATGTTTGCAGAGTACATTAAAGCGGCAATGGATAAAGCGACCTACGAGATAATCGACGATCCGGAGCCCTTTTATGGCGAGATACCTGAGATTCAGGGTGTATGGGCATCAGGAAAGACGCTTGAGGCTTGTCGGGATGACCTTATGAGTGCTCTCGAAGATTGGATAGCGTTCCGTCTAAGGACGGGAAGATCTATTCCTTCGATCGGTGGAACCTCAATATCCATCTCATTGGAGCCGATTAGCGTTGTCGAATAAGCTTACTCCCGTCTCTCGACGCGAGCTTGTAAGACGATTAAGGAAATTAGGATTTGATGGCCCTTACCCAGGATCTAAACATGAGGTGATGGCCAAAGGAGACATATCGATCATAATCCCTAATTCGCATCGTGATGAAGATATCGGAGCCAGCCTGATAACCAGAATACTAAAGCAAGCAGCCCTTTCTCGGCAGGAATGGCTGGATTCAACGTAAGAGGCTTTGAATATACATCTCACCTAGCAGAAGGGTTTCAATTCCATCTGGCCCTCAGGCCCGACCGGCCTCCTGCGCCCCCGAGCGCGCGCGTGCGTGCCCGCCTGGCGAAAAGCCCTGCAGCAATTGCAGATAGGGGGTCTGTCACAGAGATTATTTTGGCGTCTTTGTGCGTCCTTTGTGCGCTTTGTGCCTTTGTGGTGCCCGTAGTTGCTCGGTTATAATTATCTGCTGATATTAACCGCAACTCTTCATCGTTTCCAAAACCTGGCCCTCTGGAAAAGCCCCCTTCGCTAGACTCCAGCCTTTTCTGGCCCGACCGGCCCCCTGGTCCCCGCCAGGCGATCCCGTCCGCCCAGACTACAGCGCGGCCCAGGCTGGGCCCACAGGCAGCAGGCCAGGAGCGAGAGCCCGAGGCAAGGATGGCAGTAATGGATGATGAATTGTCCATCAAGACCCAAAGGTTAAATGCCTTAAACAGCAATCTGTAATCCCAAAAGAGGTGCATTTTAATGAGCGGTGCAGCGCATTCATTAAGCTTTCAGGATCTGATCGAAGCTGTGGAGTCCATGCCACTGGATGATCAGTCCATGCTGGTGGAGCTGATTAACAAGCGCATCATAGAGAAGCGCCGGGCCGAGCTGGTGGCTGAGGTCCAAGAAGCGAGAGGTGCGTTTAAAAGAGGCGAGGCTAAACGGGGCACATTTGAAGACCTGATGAAGGATCTGTTAGATTGAACACTCTCGTCTGGACCCCTGGATTCAAAAGGTCTTTCAAGCACTCGATACGACGCAGGCCTGATCTGCAACCGAGAATTGAACATGCACTGAAACTTCTCGCTACCGATGCATCTCATCCCTCTCTTCATACTCACAAATTGAAAGGGGACCTGGCAGGTTCTTGGGCTTGTACAGTCGACTTCGAATACCGCATCGTATTTGAGTTCGTGCGAGATCCCAAGACTCAAGAAGATATCATCCTGCTTGAAGCAGTTGGCACGCACCACGAAGTCTACTAATTCGCCATCTTCTCATTGAGCCAATCCAAAATAGAGACCTACCTCATCCGGGGTTCATTTCAACCAGATACCAGGCGCGACCGGTCTCCTGTCACCCTCGTCCCCGCCAGCAATCCAGCCCGCCCTGGCGAGTGTCGCCGCAATCCCGGACGGCCCGGACCACGGGCGGCAGGCCACGAGCGCAGCCGGGATCCGGGCAAGGCAGCCACAGTCGAGCGACGGCAGACCAGGCAGGGGTCGGTACACCTCCAATCCAGGACATGCCGCCCAATGAAGAAGAGACCGACCATTGGTGTCTCGAACCTGACAACTCTTCCTGCTCGAAGCATTGATCTATCAAAGAGACATGGTATATTACAAATGCATCTTAACGACCTCTTGAAATCAAAGCGTAACGATATCCTTCAGATTGCTGCCAAGCATGGTGCCCATAATGTGCGTGTCTTCGGATCTGTAGCCAGAGGAGAGGCCGACTCTCAAAGCGACATAGATCTGCTAGTCGAGTTCAAGAGAGGTACAACTCTGCTGGGGCATGCAGCCCTGATACAGGAGCTTGAGGAGTTCCTGGGCGTCAAGGTAGATGTGGTGAGCGATCGCGGTTTGCGAGAGCGTGTCCGAGACCGTGTGCTCAATGAGGCGGTGGCCCTTTGAGGGATGATCGAGCATGGCTTTTAGATATCCTCGAAGCTCTCTTGAATATCGAAAAATATGCTGCAAAAGGCGAAAGGGCATTTTACGATGAAGAGCTTATCCAGGTATGGATTATCTATTATATTCAGGTAGCAGGAGAGGCAGCAAACAAGTTGTCGGATTCTTTTAAAAAGAACCATACAAATATTCCTTGGAAAGGCATTATCGGAATGCGAAATGTATTAGTGCATCAATATTTCGGATTGGATCGGGAGGTAGTGTGCCGAATTTTCTGTAAAATTGACGGCCCTGTTATCCCACAAGTCAATCCGCATCCATGGATAAATACTTTTTAGTAGTCATCCATTCTTCATTGATATCTATCAGTATCGATACACCCAGCCTCATGAATGACCGGTCACTTG
>JBAQXX010000044.1:0-52716 GCA_049299735.1 Methanothrix sp.
CATGGTCATCGAGCATCAGCCATTGAGGTCAATTTGGGGGATCCGCAGACCGTGTACGGCCTCGCCTTCGCCTATATGGAGCTGGGAGACAAGGAGCCGGCCCAGAAGCATTTCCAAAAGGTGCTGGGAATGGAGGCACCCTAGGAGCTGCGCGGCCTGGCCAGAGATGGGCTGCGCAAGATTGCGGCCCGAGAGCTCAAGGCACGTGGGCCGAGGATGGATGCGGTCTTCTATCTGCTGGATGCCATGCGGCTGTTTCGCGGGAGGTCGCTGCAGGAATCATTTTAATATTGGCCGCTCATCTACTTTCGCAATGGACCACTTTGACCAGGCTTTGAATTTCATCCAGGCCGGGCGGCTGGACGAAGCCCGCATCTACCTGGAGGAGCTGCTAAAGCAGGACCCGGAGAACGTAGATCTGCTCTACAACCTGGGCATGCTCTATACCGACCTTGGCAAACCCGATATGTCGATAACGCTACTGAAACAATGCATCAAGCTCTCTCCCCGCTATGCCAATGCCCATGTGGCCCTGGGATTTGCTTATATGAGCAGTGGCGATCTCAAGAGCGCCAAGGAATACACCTTGCAAGCCCTGAAAATCGTCCCCAATGATCCCATTGCCCTCAGGAATTTAGGTGGCATCTTTGGAAAAGAGAAAGATTTCCTGAATGCATTCTATCATCTTCAAAAGTCCTATGACATCAATCCCCATGATCCCCAGACCGTCTACGGGCTTGCTTTCGCCTATAATTCGCTGAATGACTTTGAAAATGCCGAGAAATACTTTAAGGCCCTTCTGGACATGCGGCCCTCAGATACTCTAAAAGAATTGGCGCGGGAGGGTTTGGGGGAGATCGCGTTTAAAACCCTGAAGTCCCAGGGACCCAGAATGGATGTCGTCCTGTACATATTGAGCGCTCTGGAGACTTTCAAGGGCAAATCCACCCAAAAGGTCAAAGAGATCACCTTCGAGATCGGCCTGCTCGGCAGGCAGGGGTTCGAGATTAACGATCCCACCAAGAAATTTACGCTCAGGACGCTTCCCGGTGAATTCACCGCTTTGCAGCTTGTGAGCATGATGTACACGGGATTCAAGCTGTTTGAGCCAAGTCTGGACATAGGCATGGATTTCTCTGAGGAATATGGTCTGGCATTGAAGCTGGCCCAATCGGAGGATTTGCGTTGACGTTAGAGTTAGAGCTTATCGAGCCTGTAAAATCAATTTTGAGCGATGTAGAGGCGGCGACCGGCAAGCCCTTGAAGTTCATCGAGAAGGAAAACATGGATTCCTTTGCTGCGGTGAAGATCGCCCGGAGGTCCATGCCGGCTCATGTCGTCTTCTACAGAAAGCAGCATGATGCGATCATCAATCACCTGGTCGCTCACGAATGCGGCCATATACTGAGGATGTTTGGCGCGGCTGAAGAGAAGAGGCTGATTCCAGCCAAATCGAGGGATGCCAGAACAATGCTCCAGGAGATCGAGGGAGACCTCAATAGGATCTCCAAGTTGATACCCATGAAAGAGCTGGTTCAGGTGGTTGGCACCTGGACAAACGGTTTGGTAATGCAGCTCACCAGCTATCCGCCCGACATCATGATTGAGAAATGGATTTATGATGGCTATCCTGAGCTAAGACCCTATCAACTCCAGTCCCTGGAAAGGCAGAACAAACAGGCCCAGAAGGGCATATCGAAAAACGTCAAAATGGTCACGCCAGCAAAGATTTATAATTCGTCTAATATCATGAATTACGCATTTTTTAATATCCTGGGAGGCTACACAAAAGCCGATCTGGCCAGGCCTTACCGAAACACGCCTTTCTCGAATAAGGGCAAGCAGCTCATAAAACTGACCGAAAAAGACTATGTGAACAACTATGAGGGCGACATATCCATGATCGACAAATGGGCTGAGTTCCTGGGCCTGTCTAAATGGTACGATTGGGTTGGATTCGAGGATGTGCCTCTGGATTACCTGAACTCGGTTTGATGAAATGAGACTCTACTCAGGGACTTCGGGGCAGTTTATCAAGGACACTACTCAAAACCAAATTGCCGATAAGCTGGAAAATGCCTTTTTTAGTTATTATCGATACAAGCCCTCTCCAAACGAGAAGAACTCGTGGATGAACTCCTTAAGGGCCGTATCTCTTCTGTTCCAAAGCGCAGATCTTCTTGATCATGGCATCCTCCTGGAATATCAGTTACCACTGAGTTCCAGACGGCTGGACTGCATGATTTGCGGCAAGGACCGGCAGATGAAGGATAATTCGATCATACTTGAGCTGAAGCAGTGGTCCAAGTGTGAAGAGGCAAATGGAGCCAACGAAGTATTGACCTGGGTTGCCGGCCGGAAAAGAGATGTCCTTCACCCTTCCGTGCAGGTTGGCCAATACATGATGTACCTGGAAGATACTCATACCGCTTTTTATGATGGATTGTCACCTGTCCTTCTCAATGCCTGTACGTACCTTCATAATTATAAATATGATCGGAGCGACGTTATTTTTGCGCCCAAGTTTGAAACTGCTCTGAAGAGGTTTCCGCTATTTACTGCAGACGATACCAATCGGCTGGGCGAATATCTTGTGGATAAACTGGAAAAGGGCCAGGGATTAGAAGTACTCAAGCGTGTCGAGGAAAGCCAATTCAGGACCAGCAAAAAATTGATGGACCATGTGGGAAGTACGATTAAGGGCAAAGCGGAGTATGTCCTCCTTGATGAGCAGTTGATCGTCTACGATCAAGTCCTATCTCACGCAGAAATGGGTTTCCATGATGGAAATAAGGTGGCCATCATCATTAAAGGCGGGCCGGGGACGGGCAAATCAGTTGTAGCCATTAATTTAATGGCAGATTTATTGCTAAAAGATTATAATACTTACTACGCAACTGGGTCTAAGGCATTTACTGAAACATTGAGATCGATGATTGGTCGCAGAGGCTCGACTCAGTTCAAGTACTTCAATAGCTTCACCGCGGCGGAGCCCAACTCCATAGATGTGATGATCTGCGACGAAGCACATCGAATTTGGGATACAAGCAACAATAGGTTCACTAAAAAAGACAAGCGCTCCAATTTGAAGCTGGTTGAAGAGATCCTGAGGGCCTCCAAGGTGGCCGTCTTTTTCATCGATGATCGCCAGATTGTCAGGCCCAAGGAAATCGGTTCGGTCTCGTACATAAAAGAATACGCAGAAAAGTATAATTGTAAAATCTTTGAGCACGAATTGGATATCCAGTTCAGATGCAATGGCTCGGATGGTTTCGTAAATTGGGTGGATAATACTCTCGGAATACAGAAGACCGCCAATATCCTGTGGACCCGCGAAGAGAGCTTCGACTTCAAGATATTCAAGAGCCCAGAAGAGCTTGAGTCTGCCATAAAAGGCAAAGTGAATGAGGGTCATACAGGGAGGCTGACGGCGGGCTTTTGCTGGAAATGGTCTCCCTCAAATTCGGATGGCGAGCTAGAGAACGATGTGGTGATCGGAGACTTTGAAAGACCATGGAATGCAAAATCGGATGGTCATCTGGCGCCAGGCATACCTAAGTCGCACTTCTGGGCGACTGATCCCAACGGGATCAAACAGATCGGATGCATCTACACTGCTCAGGGATTCGAATTCGATTATGTGGGCGTGATCTTCGGAAAAGACCTTGTTTATGACTTTGAGCAGCAGGAATGGAAAGGGAATAAGCAGCAATCCGAAGATACGGTAGTCAGAGGCTCGAAAGATAAATTCACCGATTTAATTAAAAATTCATATAGGGTACTCTTGACAAGGGGTCTGAAGGGCTGCTATGTGTATTTCACGGACAAGGATACAGAACGGTTCGTAAAAAGCAGGATGGAGAATTAGAAGAGATATGGGATAATAAATATGATGTTGGAGAGAATAAATGATCAATAGAAAAATAACAGGCAATTGTGAAACCTGCAAACCGTGCGGCGATTGTAAGGGAGATGGACCCGCCCCTGATTGGGTAGATTCTCCGTGTGATATTTGCGATCCATGTGCATCGTTACAGCACTGCAGCTATTGCGGTAACGGATCCTGCATCTGTGATTTGATGGTAGAAACTGAGGAAGGAATTATGCACAAGGGTTGCTATGAATTACAAATTGCAGAGATCAAGAAAAAGGCCAAACGAATTGGCCCTGGAATTGACAGAGCCGCAAGATGCCTACCATTGGAATTAGATGATCCGGCCAAAGTTCGTCAATGCAGCATGAGAATCGCATCTGCTTTAAGAGACTCATGTAAGCGGCTTCCAATAGAAAAGAGCGAGTTAATTCGTGGTATCCTAGAAAATATTGAAAAAGAGATAAAGATCGATGTTGTGCTTAGAAATATCGAGCTAGCGATGGCATACACTCTTCCCGTGATTGAAGCCGAGAATAATGAGATAATAAACCTACTAAAAAACATCGAGTTCGGAGTCTCCAAGCTGAACTTCAGCTCTGGGTCCACCAGACAAGATCTCTGTAAACTGAAAACCAGTATCGAATCATTCCAGAAGACGATCGAAACACATGGACTTAGCATGGAAGAGCTCGAAGAGGTCCTGAAAGAAAGTGATAATGCCATTGTCGAGCGACTAGAGAAGACGAGAGAAGACTGGCTCCTTACCGTAGACGAGATCGTTAAGGGCCTTCCAAGCAGTGGGGATGCAGATAGAATTCTAAAAGAGCTTCAAGGTCTAAAGCAATCAAGTAGAAGAGACATATTGGGGATCGCAGGAGATCGTTCATCAATAATAGGGCTATTCACGGGTATGATTAGTCTGGCTATAGCTTAATCGCTATATATTATGTAGTCCTGAACTTACTCACCCATCCACCGGCCTCTCCTTCCCCACATACCTGCTCTTCGTCTTCCCGTCCTTCTTCCAGTAAAGATACCAGTACGGCCCATGCAGCTCCCCGCCGGGCCTGGCGCAGCGGCAGGTGGGATTGCCGCACCTCACCTTCTGCAGCACATCGGAACCCCCGCCCCGTGCAGGCTCGACCTCCAGAACCTCAGCACCTTTCTTCTCGGCCCGCTCCTGTACATCTAGCTGGGCTTCATAGCTCGCTCGATCTCGGCATCGATCCTGGCCCACCGCTCCCGGAGAACTGCCAGCTTCTTTTTGAGGACCTCGGAGTTCATGCCTTCTTATGTGTAATTTCGAGGAGATGAAAGTGACTATGGCACATAAGACAGAAGCGAGCAAAGCCTTTTGGAAAGCAATCCCGCAACAGACATCATAACCAATTCTTGAATTCCCTTGAATTCCGTGAGAGTAAATTCATTACACTTTCGCTCCACAGCAAAGATCTATATCCTTATTATTCTAAGAGTACTATGAATTAGCCGAGACATGGTGGTGTGACACTGGAATTGATAGGGTCCGTGATAAAGGAACAAGGAGTTACTTTCGCAGTAGTTCTGGTAAAGAAGCTATGTCATAGATAACAGAATTGAGGCGGATAGATTGATACAGGGCCTGATAATGCGGATATTTCAAGGTATGCCCGTTGTCCTCATGACCAGAGACTCAGGGCGCACCCAGACCTATGGCAGAGACGATATCGCCAGGTTTTTGGCTAACATCGACCCGCGTAGAATACCCTGGAAAAAATACAGGATTAACTAATCGAGAGGAGCATTATGCCAGTAGATCTAAAGGGATTTGATGATCTCAAGCGTAAAGCAGATGAAGCAAAACGTAAAGGAGAAGCAGGCGTTAAATTAAGTGAACTCTTCCATCCTGATTTCATGAAAAAGTACACAAATTTCAGATCAATAGACGAGATGGCTAAGACGAGCGAAATTGATATAGAATCGATGAATGACTTTGACAAAATTCCTGAGGCTTTTTTCAGGACACATACCAAGTTCTCATGCGGGGGAGAAATGACTAAGACCGCTACTGAGCATTGGATCGCTAAGAACCTTGGATTCAGCGGCTAGGTGATAATGGTCAGCAACCAGAGCTATGAAGGGCGAGAGCTTGAAGCAATCTGCGTTAATGGACAAAATGGCCAGGGCTTATGAGCTACAAGAGATACTCAAGAAGGAGCGCCAGCTAGTAAGACAGCATGATGACGAATATAAAGCATTAATGGATCAAATTACATCTTCTGGACCCCAAAAAGCAGGAAATTACGAACTGACTGATAAAGTCGTTCAACGTCAGCACTTCATAGTTTCAGATAAATTTCGCGAAAAGTGGCCCGATTTGTTCAACCAGCTGGCCACTGTAAAGGTAAAAGACGCGAAGGAAGTGATAGAGGAGGAAGATCTCGAAACAGTATGGGAACTGAAAATTATTACTAAGCCTGTTGTTATGCTTCATAATGAATCCGAGAACCAAGCGTAAGGTTGAAGAGTCTGTAGAGATATGATACTACCCTTAGGGTAGTATCATATCTCTACACGGTCCCCCGTGACGCTATAGACAAAACACTATGCAATGCATTATAATTGTCCATAACTCAGGCCATATCTCTAAAAATCAATATCAATATGCCCTATGAGCATTTCCATATCGTGTCCATAACTATATCTAACGGCCTGGCCGCGCTAGAACGTAATGGGCACCTCTCCTGGTTCCTTCTTGCCGCAGAAGCCCTGCATCCTTCATCTTGCGCAACACATATTTTGCCTTGATTTCATCGACTCCGAGAAGCTGCTGGCAGTCTGCTCTCTTTATAGAGCCGTGCTCTCGGATATATGCCAGGATACGCTCCTCGTCGCTCATTGTCGGGACGTTATAAAGTACGACCAAAAATGAAGTTCTCTTGTCTTCAAATCTGGGCGGCTGCAAATTGGACTTGCGCATGGCGTCCAGCATGGCATCTATGCCGCTGCCTCTGTTCTCCACCAGGTGCACGTCTTCCATGAGCTGCACCAGCAGCAGGTTCCTGGTGGACTGGCCTTCTTTCAGCTCGTCAATGGTGACACCGCCATAAAGCCCTCCTGGATTCTGGACCTCCAGGCGGTCGGCAAACATCCGCACCTGGATGTGGCTGCCGCGCACGAAGTGGCTGTAGTCCCTATGGGCCACGGCGTTGACAATGGCCTCCCTCAGGGCTACCTCTGGGTACTCGGGAATGTCCTGCCTGGTGACGCCCCGGATCAGGCTGCCCTTGCGCATGCTGGCCATCACGTAGTCCGTGGCATTATCTATGATCTCCTTAACCGTGCCCTCGAACTTGCGGTTATCCAGGAAACGCTCTCCGGAGGGGGCCTCTTCTGTCGTCGTGGTGCCGTAGAACTGCAGGAAGACCACGACCATCTGCTGCTCGAATCTCTGGGGATAGGAGCCGAACATGAGCAGCCCGGCGAGAGTAGGGCGCAGGATGCCGTCTGTCTCGATCACGATGCGCAGTTGCTTTAGTATCTGTTCGAAGGGCAGGCCCCAATAGGACGCATTGGGCCGGGCCTTTCTCTGCTGGGCCAGATACTCCTCCAGCTTGCCTCTGTCCAGGTCCTCCTGGGTGGCTTCGAGAATTGGCTCAGCATCGAACTTGGGCTGGGTGCGAGAGCTGATGAAGCTGTAGATCTCGTAGTCGCTCATCCGCCGGGTGGAGTTTCCCACGCGAATGAAGGATCCTTCATGCAGGCCATGAGGACGATGGTAGCAGGGTTTCTGATCGTAGAAGACCTCCGGGACTTCTACGGCTACAATAGTCTCGCCCTCGATCTCCTCCACAGAAAAACTGGGGCGAAGCGGCGGCTCCATCTGGGCGGCCAGTCCGCTGAGGTCCTCCTGCAGCTTGCGGGGATTGCCCACTCCTACCACCTTGAAGCCGGCGTCCTCATCCAGGCCGAAGAGCAGGATTCCTCCGCCTGGCCTGTTGGCGAAGGCGGAAAGGGGCTTGAAGAGGTCGGCAGGGGTGCCTGTGTGGGCGGCCTTGGCTTCCACGCCCTCGAGCTCTCCGTGGCGGAGGCGCAGTTCGGAGACGAGGCGGAGGATTGATTCGCTGTCCATCTGATTGCCCTATGGATGTTGCATCTTTATCATGCTTTGGGAAAGAAGATCCGCTTTATCCCCAGCTCCTCCGATCGCCTACTCTGCCGGATCGGTCTTCCAGTAGGCGTTATACCAGAACCGCTGGCCCTCTTCTCTCTGTCTGTGCTTCAGAGCCACCAGGCCCATCTGGTTCTATCAAAGCTCTAGTGTGAGTACAAGCCTCATCTCAGTGCCATCATTGGGAATAGTGGTCCAATAGCAGCCTTTCTTTATCGTCTCCCCATGAGATTGGTCTAAGAACTCATAAGTTCCGTAACCTGTTCTCTCAATGCTCATCCTATTAAATAGTTTCAAAAGTTCTGGATAATCCAGATACATGGAAGAGCTTTTATTGAGCAATACCTGGGTGGGATCCGTTTCGTACAGGATCGTTCCATCATCCGCCTTGCTCACCCATATCTTGGAGTTTCCCGAAGAAGGCTGGAACGGAGCAAGGACCCTTCCGAAAAACTGGCTGTTATTAAACATTAGACTTACTGTTCCCACAAATGTTCCATTCTTGTCGAAGATGGGCATCTCCGAATCGATTGCATACAATCCTTCGACAGCCTTTATGAAATGGAAACCCGAATACAGCTTGGTATTGATTGTGTCATTCACATGCTTCTGTCGTTTCAAGTTTGTTCCCTTCACGCTTTCAAATGACATGGGCTCAACCTCACGCACGGTGCAGTTGGCGTCAATCGTGATGCAATCGATTGCAGCAGTATCCACCATCGCGAGGTTTGACAGAACTGCCCGGGCAGCAGGCCCATAGATGCCTGTTTCTGAGATGACGAGGCTGGCATCGGCAAGAGCAGTTTCGATTTTGGAAAGATTGGAGTTCACAGCATCAGAGGCAGAGAGCAGCCACCACAAAGGCTCTCCGCTTGTCGTCTGCGGCCCAAAGTTAGCCCCCTCCGATGCATATGCTGTGCAGGTCGTCCCCAATATGATCAAGAGGATTAATAAGAATCCCGTTTGTTTCATAAATATTTGTCAGTCCATGCATCGACTATAACTCTTTTCATAAGGGATATGGCGCTCTTGTCCTCCGCTTATCCGGATTGTCCGCCAGCTCCCTGCCAGCAGGCCGCCCTCTCCACGGTTTCCTGCTCTCATTCCATGAGTTGTTTTTTTTGACATTCTATTGAATCAGGATCACATTTATATAGATATTTGATCTAATTTAAATAGAATGCATTTAAGCCAGAACGACATCCGAGCGCTTGTTCTCATCACCGGATCTAAAGAGCCGGTAAATCCCCGCGCCCTCCAGGCGGAGCTGGGGCTTCGCAGGGAGACCGTCTCCCGGCTCATAACTCACCTGGCGGAAATAGGGCTAGCAGAGCGTAGAGAGCGCGATGTCGTCCTGGCCGACACGCCCCCGGCAGAGGCCTTCAAGAGGCTCTACTTCAGCCACCGGGCCTCGCCTCTGCATAAGCTCCTCTCTCTAAGACAGATGGATTTGCTCGCCAGGCTGGACCGGACACCCAGGAGCCTGGAGGCTCTGGCCATGGAGACCGGCATCCCCAGCGATACCCTGTACGGCTATCTGAAAGGCTTCCTCTGGGTGGGCGTGGTGAGCCGTTCCAAGCAAGGCAAAGCCTATCTCTTCTCATTCAACTACATCGTCTGGCCGGAGCTGAAGGACTTCGTGACCTCACTTCAGGAGTACCAGGTCCTGCGCCTCGTGCCCCGTGAGGCCCTGCTCATCAAAAGCTACGGAACAAGCGTGCTCTTCAAGAGCCTGAGGCCGCAGGACGCCACATTCTCCTCCTTTTCCGCCTACAGCGAGTACGGGATTCTGCTGGGGCTGAGGGATTACTACTACACCCTGCCCAAGAGGGAGCTGTCCATCCAGGAGGTTTTCATCCATTCCCTCGACTCCGCGGAAGACTACCGCCAGAGGCTCTTTTGTGTATTGTTTTACCTGAAGAACAGAGATGAATTAAAAGACGCCCGGCATCCCATGATGAAGAGCATAAGGGCAGTGCTGAGGGGAGAGCATATCAAGGGCTATCCCACAAGAGACGATATTGAAGAGCAGGCGGAGCTTTATGGAATCAATGATATCGAGCCGTGAAGAGGTCGAGGAGATATTTACGGGTCTGGGCGAGCAATTGAGCGAGCCCGTTGCATTTCTGGTCATAGGCGGGGCGGCCATGCTGGAGTACGGCCTGAAGGACGTGACCAAGGACATTGACCTGGTCTGCAGAGATGCAGCGGGCAAGGCCAGGCTGCTTGAAGCTGCCAGAATCCTGGGGTTCGAGGTATTTGGGCCGGAGAAGAGGCATGCCCGCATGGGCCTGGACAGAGTGGCCGTCAAGGGAGGACACACCCTGGACATCTTCGCCGGTCGGATCTCCTACGACTTCGGGCTTTCCGAGAGTATGTGGCAAAGGGGCAAGAAGACCCGGCTCCTCGGAAAGGCGGAGATAAGGTATGCGGCAGTGGAGGACATTTTCAGTCTCAAGCTGATCGCCAACCGACCAAGAGATCTCGAGGATTGCATCTCTCTGGCGTCAGCGAAGATGGATTTTGAGGCGATCTACTCTGAGATTCTGGCTCAGTATATCAAGGCGGGAACGGTCGAGGAAAAGATCTGGATCACCTATCTGGAAGAGAGCATCGGGAAGCTGGAGGAGGACTACCGACTGCAAGTGGCCATTGCGGACAGGGTCTCGGAGCTGGCAAATGAGTACAGGGAGAAGCTATATCAAAAGCTGGCAGTTCGTACAAATGAAATACAGAGATGAGCCAAAACATGTCGATAAAATGTAACCGCTGCGGCCAACCTCTTCGGGACCTGCTAATAGGTGTATTCAAGGACGAAAAGGGTTACGGAATGTTTATGCATCGGGGTTGTGATTGCACCCTGCGAGATTCAGCCATTGCCGATCAGTACGAAAGCACCAACGCCATCTGGCTCAAGTTCCGTCTGGAGGGATGTAAGGCAGTTGATGCCCAGGGCAACATAGTAGAAACGGATCCAGAGAAAATCCTGACCGTAGATTATGCTCCGGACGGATCACCACTACCTCCGGAGGAAAACCAAGAGGCTCAAGAGCCAATAGAAAGCGCTGTTCCTGACGACCTGCCCAAGTGCTCCAACTGTGAATCTTGGATGGATGAACGGCCTGCTGGAAATGATCGAGGCCTTTGCTGCACCCATTTAGGCTATACCACTCCTGATGAAGTATGCAAATCCTTCATACCCGGACGCCGCATTTGTGAGCGTTGCCATTTCTGGATAAATGACCGGCCAACGGAGCTAAAAGGCTATTGCAGCCACCTTGAGACCCGTATGGAACCCGGCTGGAACTGTATCGACTTCAAGAGAAGGATTGAATAGCCAGAAGGAGCTGCAAGACTCATGACCGAGCAAAATCGCAAGTACGTAACGAAGGAGATCGGCAAGCTTCTCTCCGAGATCTGGCGGATCAAGGGGCTGGCGGAGCAGGAGTACGGGCCGCAGCACCCCATCACCAAGAAGCTGGTCAGCATGCATGCGGATGCCCAGGCGCTGCTACAGGAGAGAACCGGGAAGCCGTAGCGATAGAGGCCCCATTATTTGTGAGCAGGGCATCCAGGGCCTCTATTTTCCTACCTTTTTTCTTGAGCTTCCTTAAGATTGTTTGCCAGTTGTGGATCATTCCACCAGTCGAACTCAGAGACCGGATTGCTTTTTGTTACTTCATATATATCTTCATATATGGCATCATATCTGCTGTAGTCCTTGTAGTTTCCATCATACGGTTTGATTGTAGAGAAGACAAAGCCGCCAGAGTTCAAGGCCGTGGGCTCCACATAGTACCTCCTGGGAGGAATGTCTATCGCAACCCAGGCATGAGCTATGCTCCCGTTTGCAAATCTATCCGCAAGGCAGATTTTGCTATCAAAGCCCTGTTTCTCAAGCATCCATTCCAGATAAGCAGCCATCTCACTGCAATCGAATACATTCTCATCATATTTTCTTAGAATGCCAGAACCGATCAAGGTCTCAATCCCGAAAATGGAATGGTCGAGCCAGGGGTCCACTTTGGCATAATAAGGACTGGGTATGGTTGCGGGTGGGTTTACTGTCTTTGGGCTTTCCATGCACCCGGAAATCAATACGCATAATAATATCAGGGCACATACTTTTGGCTTCGCTATGATCCCTCCACTGTTTTCATTAATGCGAGATATAGCGAAAAAGCTTTTGGCCAACGAGAGAGTCGTTGAGCTACTGATTTGGAAATGTGAGAATGCCGAGATAAATGAGCGCCGCCAGGATGGCAAGAATGAGGATAATCCCAACAATCAGGATCTTGTTCGTCATCCGGCTCATCTCCCAGACCATCTCTCGGACATCACTGCCCTCTTCTTCAGGGGTCATTTTTGCAACCACCAGGCACGATTATAGGGATAATAGCTTACTTCTACTGAAGCGGATCTTTGGCTCGGAAATGGGTTTCAAGCCTGCCTGCCGGGCAATGTCGATCGTCTTTTCAAAAGCGGCTGCAGAAACATGCATCTTGGGCTCAACAATAAGCAGCTTTCCTTTGGGTTTGAGGACGTAGGCAACCTCCTTCAGGAACGATTCCGCATTGGGCACTTCATGCACCATGTAGAAAGCCAGAGCAAAATCCACCTTCTCGGATAAGCCAATCCGGTCCGGACCGCTCTTATGGGTGACGATTATTGATCCCCGTCCCTGCCGGGCCGCTTTTTCCCTCACGATTTGGAGCATTTCCTCCTGGACATCAACTGCTATGACTTTCCCCGATTCGCCTACCATATTTGCCATGGCGAGAGAAAAAGTACCTGGCCCGCACCCAAGATCGAGAACGGTCTGTCCCGGTTCAATATACCCGCCCAGGATTTTTTGGGGATTATGGATGATTCTACGAATTGGATTGTCCAAAGCAAAGGCAATCTTCCAGGAACAGATGCGTGATGCTTCGCTCATTTAGTCCTCCGGACCCCGGATAATCCCCGTATTACCCTGGCTCTTCTTCTTCAGCTTATCCATGAGGCCCGAGACCCTTTCCTTGGCCTGCTCAGTCCCCACAACGTCCCGCTCGAAGGAGATGTTCAGGATATCGCCCTCCTTGCACCCGTCCGGGAGCAATGAGAGGGGGAAATTGAGCTTGAACTCACCCTTATCCCCTAGCAAAAGGACCGCCAATTCTCCTTCGACCCGATCAATAACAGCTTTCATTTCAGTTCCTCACGACGGATGACATATCCCGCATGGCACATATCCCTGCGCCCGGGCGTCTGCAGAACTGGCAAATGTAACCAAGTTTGAGGATTTTATTCGTTTTGCAGCGCTGCAGCTCGGGTAATGATACTTATCCGACTTTGATGAGCCCACGAAAGGCCCCTGCGAAACCGTGGCGGTAGTAGTGGTGGCAGCCGCCGTGTCTGTCCATGCGACTGCAGAGGCCGTGCTCTTAGGCGCGGTGCTGGCCGTGGTCCAGGATTGCTTCTCGGTGGTTACAGTGTAAGTCTGCCCGTCGGTGGTTACTTCGATGTTGCCGTTGGTATCAGTCCGGTAGACCTTCGAGCTGGTGCTTTGCAAGGCGCTCAGGGTCTTCTGGGTCGGATGGCCGTAGGCGTTTCCTGCCCCGACTTCGATAACCTCGACTTCTGGCCGGACCTTGCTAAGAAAGGCCGCGCACGTTGATGACGAGCTGCCATGATGACCTACTTTCAGCACAGTGCTCTTCAGATCAGATTCCACCGCCATGATGCGGTCCTCGGCCTCGAAGCCGGCATCGCCCATGAACAAGAAGGAGACCTTGTTGTAGGTGACTTTTAGGACGATGGAGTTCTGGTTTAAGTCATCGGAAAATAGAGTTGCAGGCGGAGAGAGGACCTCGATCTTAATGGCCGGATCGAGATCGATGGTCTGGCCACGTTCGGCTGTGCTGAATAGAATGTTCTTTTGATCGATCAGATTCAAGTAGTTCTCGAAGGTCTGCGTCGTATGCGTTTGGCCGCTGTCAAGGACCTGCTTGACAGGGATGTCGTTCAAGATCGTGATCAGCCCGCCGATATGGTCATCGTGCGGGTGGGTGGCCACCAGGAGATCCAGGCTTGAGACCCCATGGCTACGCAGATAGGACTCGACTCTCGGCCCCATTTCCTGGGTTCCGGCGTCGATGAGGACGTTCTTGCCGCTGAATTGAATCAGTTCCGCGTCTCCCTGGCCTACGTCGATGAAGTGGACGGTGAGATTCTCGCTTGCGGATACTGCGGCTGCCGAGACGGCGATGATGAGAACCGAGAGCAAAGCCGCTTGCAGGATCCGCTTCAAATTGGACTCTTTCATTTTCCTTTTCCCTCGAATGGCTCCTATAGCGGCCTAAGAATAAAACGTTTGACCTGCAAACAGGGGAAAAGAAGAGATCTTCGTCTAGCCAAAAATCCATAACAACTATCCTCTCAAGAAAAAACTGGATGGCAGGACTACTATTCCCAGCCATTACTCCAGTCTAATCCGTCCAACTAGGAGATCCAAGGATAGTATTATGCCTTTATCCGGTGAAGCCTGCCAATGGTAGTTTCTGCCTTTTTGCCATCCTGGAGATATATCAGCTCAATCTCATCATCGGAAATTATGGTCCCCATGTCATAACCTTCATTAAATTCGGAGAGATAAAGCGTTTTGTTATCCAGACCAATAGCTCCGGAAAAACCCTCAACAATCTCTGTCCCATTTTCTGACTTGTAAGTCAGGTTTCCTGTAAATAGATGGTTCTTCTGTTCTGCGACAGTGAGATTGAGGCCTTCGTTTTCTATCAGTTTGACGGATCCATTTACTTCACCATACCAACTTTCCAAACCAGTCCAGTTCCCTACCAGGTCTGGAACCTCAGCCATACAGATACCTGTAGCCAAGAAGAGCATGGCCAACATTGCAAAGCACCAAATCTGTTTCATACACATTATTACACAAACATATATTATAAATTATCCATGAGGTAGATGGCTCTCAGCTCCACCATGCAGAAGGAGAAGGTAGCGAAGACTGACGACATATGATCTAACGAATCTCTTCCACAATCCTGATCTCCCGTCCTGTCAATTCGCAAAGCTCGTAGACCCTGGTATTGATCTGCTCATTAGTGTCCTCAATCCAATGCTCTGAACGTATTTGCTTGACCGTTTTTGGATGTGACACAGGGAATCGATTTATACAAGCTGATCTCTTTATGCATATCGATCTTTGTGTAGGTGGGAGTTATGACAGAGAAAGAGATGAGAAACTTCGCCCTGCGGGACGAGAAAGGCAATGAGATAGGAATTTTCACGGGCAAAGCGCCCCGCCAGGCGGCCCTGAAGGCGGCCAACCGGGGCTACACGGACATCAAACTCCGCGAGCGGGATACGAAAAAGCTGCACGTATTCACAGGCGAGAGGGTGCAGGTGGACAAGCCCAAGGGCGCTCCGGCCTGGATGAAGGACAAGATTTGGAAACCAAAAGTTAAGAAGGTGGGAGTAGAGATGCTGGAAGAGCTTTGAAGGCTCGCTTTTAGCGTTTTTAAAGCAGAGGACCTGATATCGGAAGAGCATCCTGCTGGCGAGGAAGATCCGGCACGTCCCTCAGTGCCTCCAGCACCTTTTTCGCTGCCGAGCACCTCTCCGCCCTAGACTCGTCCACCGCCATCCGCTCCAGGTCCTCGACGTTGATTTGGCCCATCTTGAACTTGGTAACCAGTATGCCAGTCATGACGGCATCGCTATGCTTCGCTTTCTTAGCCAATTTACCTAATCTCCCTTCTCAGATTGTTGAGCTGGATATAAATCACCTTGCACCAGCTCAGTGCTAAATCCAGAATTTTAATGATGATATTATACGTAAGTGTCTATTAATATTAGGAATGCTGTTTAGGGTCTGGAGTGCTAAAATGAGACTTAGAGTAATCAGTGCCAGAAATGAGATCCCCAATTTGAACCCAAATGAGAAGACAGTTCACCTGGCTTTTCGGGCCAGCAATGTAGATTTCCTTAACCTGATGCAAAGATGCCCCAGGCTGAGAATGATTCAGGTCCCGCCATCCTACCGCAAGACCATGTCCAATGCCATACAAGTATTCCTGGACATGCAGGACATTGAGATGCTGGAAGGCGACGTATGGGGCCACAGAAAAGACCTGGATGAGTACTTCACCGTGGAAGACAGCACGATTGAAGAGATCCGTGCCCTGGCAGCCGGCGGCGCATCCGCTGACGATGTGGCCAATCAGATTCAGAGGAGGGCCAAAATCGGTCCGGAGCTGATCAAGTACATCGCCAAGACCAAGATTACCGCTTGAGCCCGGACGCCAGTCCGGCTCAATTATTGTTCTATTTTTTAGTCCTGATGGCTCTTGACCGCCAACTACAAATATCTATAACGATTATATAGATAGTTTGCCGCTCCATGCCATTGAATAGGGTGGCGGGCGTGCCGTGGGCTTAACGTATCTGATGATGCTCTGATGACAAGGGTGGTTGCCCCACTAGGGGGCAGTATGCCGCCAGCTCCTAAATGCTGGCTAATAAAAATCCCTTGGTACAGGAGATGCATGCCGTCGTGGCACTGCATTTGGCTACGAGCCTGTGAGGCTGATATTTCGGCGGGCTAAAAAAGTTGCGCGCTGTAACAAGCGCAGTAATCTGCCGGATCTCACGCTAATACACGGTCGGGGCATGAAACGGCACAGGTCGTTGGCGAGAGGGCGAGCAAGAGGCCCCGTGAAAAGGGTTCCGGTAATTCGGACGCTGTGTGAAATTCCAGCGCTTATGCCGTCTTCGAGCGCGGCTTATTAAAGTCGAGCTTCTGGCAGGATCAGGCCGTCACTTCGCGGTGATTGGCTCCTTCTAAAAGGGCGCTGTGGATCGGCGCTGGCCTGCCTGGGACTTGATATCACATTTTCTTGATGATTTCTCTCTTGGGGTGATAGATGATCTTTTCTAACTTGAAGCGAAAGCCTTTTATCTCGGCAATTGACGTATAGTGTATTGGCGAAAGTCGATGGCCATCTTCCCTCCTACATCCAATTGACTTTCTCCTCCCTCCTTCTTATCCCTCAAACGCTTTCATGAGATCCTAACGCATCCTATTTCATTCATCCTGAGCTTTCCCAAAGAAAGACTTATAGCCTAACTCATCCTTATTCTTTCCAGAACGCCAGCCATTAAGGAGGAGAGGCAATTAAGTCGGAGCGATTGGGGCTTGAGGACTGGCCAGGCCCGCAGCTCCATTTATGATATCTGGCTCAAAATCGATTTTATGGGCTTATCAGCACTTCTGGAAAAGTTCTATGGCATTATGAATCGGGTTCAGGAAATGCCATAGAATTAGGGCTCGATCTACAGGGCAGCAGCCTCCATTCTATGTGCCTTCTGCTTGGCGGTCTCTTCATCCATCTTCCTACAGATCCCGAGACGAAGATTAGATGGCAAGGGCCTGGGGCAAAAACCGGTTTACTTTCTCCCTAAGTTCTTCGTCCGCTTCGCCTAGCTTCCTGTTTACCAGGATTCTCTTAACCATCGCGGTCCAATAGACTTTAACCACGGAAGGGTAGACCAGGCCGGCTTTGGTGCTCATAGGCGTGCCATAGGGGATTAATATGTCATATGGTCCTGGTCTGGAGGGAACCTTGCTTGATATGTACGCAACGGTTAGTTGCATTACATCTGTATCGTGATACAGCACAAGCGACGGCCTGAGCTTATTATTGACCAGGTCTGAATAAGAAAGAGGTGCTAAAACTATGTCGCCTTTTTTCAGGTCTTCATTCATAGGCGGGCTCGTCTGCCAGTAAATCTGTGAGCGAAAGGGCTGTTATCTCCATCAGGCCCTCTACAATCTCCTCATCGGTCTTGTCTGCGTCAGACTCGTAGGGAATGGCCTGTCTTCGATCTTTACGCTCCAAAAGCTCGCACATAGGATATTACCTGGTAATTCTTGCTATTTAAAACTTGATCACCAGGGCCGCGGCTTTCATCGCCCTGGCTTTCTGCTTGGCGGTCTCTTCATCCATCTTCCCACAGTTCCCAAGATGCACGTTCCGCACCTTCCCGCGCTCTCTCCATGTAGCCATCCAATAGTGATAGGACCGGTTGCCTTTCTTTGTGGGTTTGATCTTCTCCATCACCCACACGGAGAGATCTTCCAGCCGGGCCGCTTCTTTTAGGTTTTCTGCTTCGGTCTTCAGATTGTCTGCCTGGATTTTCAGCTTGCGGGCCTTTTCTCCGGCCTCGGGCAATGTCTCTGTCACCTTCATTGCTGCCTTTGCTCTCCTGGCCAGTTTCTCGGCTTCGGCCTTCAAAATTTTTGCTTTCTCCCCCGAGTCGGTTTTATGCATTGTAATTAGTTCTATGTCATTTTACTTAATGCTTTTCATAATGTCATAGAACTTTTTGAGAGCATGTACTTAAAACTTGTAAGTTATATGTACGGTCTTATACAACCTTTTCAAATCTGCCTAAATCCACTTCTGGCAAAGCCGTCATTCCGTAGTCTTTGGAATTTTGCGCAAGTTAATTTGATCACTCTCCTCATAGTGGTCAATCTTTGCTACTGCTCGCGATTCTTGTAGACATGTTTACCATAGCGCACCATCATGATTATCGAGTCAGAAATGTATTTATAAAATTATCTTGTGGCCGTATGCCTGAAAAAAGAGCCGAAAAAGAGAGATGGGTTCTTACATGTTATACGCACTTGCCTTCCACAATACAGATCTACTCTTCATTTAGGGTTTGATTTAATGTATGTGTTTAGGTGCACCAGAGCAGGTCGATAGATGCTGTTTTTCGGCTCAGTGGGTATATTATATATAAATATATATCAAATATAAATCGTATCAATCGCCCGTGCACAAAAAATTGGCTCTATATGATTTTGCTGTGCTGGAGGCGCGTAAATATGCTCCTAGATGCTGATTATGATGAGCTAAACACATACGATTTAATTAGTATCATTGCTTGAAGATAAATTCAAGGGTGTAGTTTAGATGCCAGTCCCAGACTTCTAGATTATAATGCACCCTCTATTGAAGATTACAACAGATGGGCAAGAACACAAGCAAGGTGAAGTAAAAGATCAAACTGCGTGCGGCCACCATATCGCCCTGGCCCTGGGAAGGATCTTCATCTAGGCTCTGTCAAGTTGTCGATAGCTGCACTATTATATCGGAACGTCCAGCCAATTTTCTTTCATTAGATACCATAGACTTGACAGAACCCATTCTTCATCTATCTTTAAAGTTTCAGTTGCTCTATAGAACAATAGGTAGCTTCTTTGGCTACATGTGTAGAGTGGTCAGCTTTCTTTGCGCTATTCATTTAAAGGTTATAGCAAGCCGATCACTCCAACGATTTCCGTACTTCATCTAAAGATTGCTTTCTCAAGAAGTCTATCATTTTCGTGCCCAGCTCATAGGATTGCTTAAGAGAGGCAATTCTCACTAGCAGATGCTTTGCCTTTGCTTCATCCCTGCTAGCCAATATGTTTGATTCAGTCTTGTTTAGAGCTTCACAAAATATCTGCATCTCTTTGGTAATGGCGTCAAGCATATTTGTCCTGATGATTTCGGGGTCAGTAATCGGTGCATATAGATGCCTTTTATCTCCTGGTATCACAATGCGCTCGACCAGTCTTAGGTTTTCCAATAGGGACATATTCGAACTTATGGTAGACTTGCTGTAGCCGGTTTCCTGGACTAAGTCATCTAGGGACAATGGCTCTTTTGCCAAGATCGCCAAACCCCGGAGATAACCTGCAGAGTCACTATATCCCCTGATCCTGGCCCACTTGATGCAGGCATTTACAATGTGCGTTCCGACATCCTGATTCGATGCATCTCCTTCCGCATTTTCATTATTCATATCCATCACGATTCAGTTTTTTCCATGCTATTCCATTCGGTTGATGACAATGGTATCGGATATCCTATTGAATAATCGCTGCCTGCTCTCCCGAAAGACAAAATAGCCTGTGAGAGAGTCTAATGGTAGCAGAAACGCCTTCCCGAAACTTTCTAATGCTGCATCCCTAAAGCGAATTTGTTCTCCAGAAGGACCTGTGACAACTATGCTGAAGAGCATCTTGCCCAGCGATTGACCTCTATAACCCTCCAATACAGTCCAATAAATGAACATCAGAACCATCAACGGCAATACTCCGTCAAGGCTAAAGGCATCTCTTTTTAGGACGATCATTATTTCATACCAGAAGGTGCTCATAAGAAGAACATCTATCAACCAGGCCCAAAAGCGATCTCCCCAGCTTGACAATGTTACCGTTTCATGCATAAGAACTCCCTTCAAGACAACCTAATTTAATTCGGCTCATTTTATCAAATCCAGTTCCTGACTATAATTTTGTATTTGCATTTCGACTGATCTCTTAGTTCCCCAAAAAAAGAGGAGAGGGGGCCGCCTCATCAGGCCTTTTTCTGCTTCTTGCGATACATGTATCCTCCTGCTGCGACTATGATGAGGAGGACAATTGCCACAGGTAGAACTAGAGATGAGGATGCGGCCTCGATGATCACTGGTATCTTCATGCTCTCCGAGATGACAGTGTCGCCGTTGACATCAGTGTACTTGATCTCGCTATTAATTCCATAATCCTTGGGAGTAGCATCTGAATCTACATCCAACCTGAAGACCACAGTCCTCGATTCTCCTGGCTGCAGAGTGCCGATGAATGCCTGATCGTCGGTGGACGAGAAAGGCTTGAAGATAGACAGCCTTGCCACAGCATCTTTAATGGGATCTTCGCCGATATTCTTGTAGGTGGCAGAGATCGGTGACTTCTTGGCTCCGACGAATAGAGTTCCGGAGGCATTGAGGATCTCAAAGTCCGCCTGCTGCTTTACAACTATGTTGATGGGCACCGTCTGGTTGGCCTTCTGATAAATGTAGGATTCCCGGAAATTTGCCAGAGTCGGCGAGCTTCCGCTTGTTACAAGCATTGAGGCATAAACTCGAACATTGTCCTGATAGTCGTAAGACATGTTCAGCTTCAGAGGATATTTTCCTGCAGGAGCATGCTCTCCGATCTTTATTGTGAACTTCAAAGGCGACTGGGCCTTGTCTCCCGATTTGAGGGACTGAACCACTTGGTCGCCTGACTTTATATCTATCTGCGGATCTTTTGAAACCAGAGTAGTAGTTATCCCCAAAGCCGTGGGCTTCTTGTACTCTTCCTGCAGCTCGGCTGCGGCCAGGGCAAACTCTTTTGGATTTTGGGGTGTTAGGTCTTCCTTGAAGCCTATGATCCGTCCGTAGTTGGTCAGATCTATATAGAGTGTGACCGTGTCTCCTCGTTCGAATTCATCCGTCCCAGAAACACTGGCCGAGATATCCGGGCTACCATACATAGTGTAATAATTGTCTCCACCCAGCTCATACGG
Source organism: Methanothrix sp. (assembly GCA_049299735.1). GTDB lineage: Archaea > Halobacteriota > Methanosarcinia > Methanotrichales > Methanotrichaceae > Methanothrix. Next base: position 21,410 of record JBAQXX010000044.1, read on the forward strand.
AATGTAAGTGTTCTGGGCTTGACCCGTAGCCAGAAGCGTCAACATGCAGGCTAAAGCTAGTAGTGTGAACTTAATTTCCATTGATTCTTCTCCGTGATTGATTATTGATTAGCGTAATTGCTTTATTCAGTTCTAGTTTCGCGTTATTCAGCACCTCACGTTGAATCTCCATGCGGATCATCAAAACCACAAATAAAGTGAATGTGGTGATGAGGGCGAAGATAACCGACAGCACGGTCACCAGTCCGAAGTTGCTGGTAATGTTGAACGGTGATGCAATCAGAGCGCCAAATCCAAAGACGACAGTTGCTCCCGATGCCACTAGAGCCGAACCGATATGGTTAGCGGTGATCACCAGCGCCTCATAAGGATCCCCTACCTTGTCCAGCTCCTCATAGAAGCGCTCCATCATCAATATGGCATATTCTGAACCCACGCCCAAGATCAGGGCTCCCATCGTGGCCGTGAGGGGTGTGTACTTCAATTCACCCAGATACATGACTCCACCCATCAATCCTATCACCAAGAGCATGGGCAATACAGGCAGAAGGGCTTTGATGAGATCTCTGTAGATCAGCAAGAGCAGGATGAAGATCAAGACCAAGCCGAGCAGAGACATCTCCACCCTGCCTTCAGTCAGGGCAGCTATAACCGTGGCCATAAGCACCTTCTGGCCAGTCGCCTGGACTGTTACACCCGGAGGCGGCGTAACCCAATTCGAGTCACTTTCATAAGCCTTAACAAGCCGGGCCATGCCTTCTGATCCTAGATTCGTCTGGGCATCGCCCACGTTTACATCGATGACGGCCACGTTGTGGCCGCTAATGTATGCATCTTGCACATCCTGGGGCAAGGCGGCGATTATCTCTCTTATTTGGGTTCGATCATCCGGTATAGCTCCTCCGTTAGCCTGCTTTATGTAGGTAACAATGCTTGTGACGCCCTCAGTCCGATCGTCTCTGGTAGTGAGCAGAAAATTGCTGAACCTATCCATCCATTTTATATTTTCAGGATCCGTAATATCGTCGGCCTGAACTAAAAACTTAATTGAGTCCGTTCCGCCGTAATACGTTTTCATATGATTTAAGTCGATCAGAGGGGAAAGGTCTTGTGGGATATAGTTCTTGGTATTCGTTTCTACGGTGACCAGTGTGTCGGCGTAGTTTCCAGCAAGGACCACGACAAGCGATACAACCAGCACTGCTTTCCATTTGCTTAGACAGGCATTCGCGATTTTCGCTAAGGTTGCTCCTATTGCTGAACCACTATCGGAATAACTTTCAGCCACTCTTTTTCGGGGAGCTTTTCTTTCAGATAGATAGAGAACTGTAGTATTTACGAAGAGGGCTGATAGGTAGCACATGAAAAGGCCAATGATGCAGATCTTTCCGAAATCATTGATCATGGGAACAGAAGATGTGAGAAGTGCAACAAAGCCTGCTTCGGTTACAACAAGGGCGATGATCACTGGGATCGCTACATGGTTAACTGTACTGAGAGCAGCCTCCAGGGGCGTCTTGCCCATGAGCAGTTCCTCATCAATCCGGTTGTGGAACTGGATGGCGTAGTCTATGCCAATTCCAATCAGGATAGGAAAAGCAGCGAAAGAAACCATACTCATGGGGATATTTAAGAAGCCCATGGCTCCGAAGGTCCAGATTATCCCTAGTAAGACAATAGGTATGGGAAGGAGCGGCCACCTGACATGCCTGAAGACCAGAAGCAGTGCGACTACCATCAGCGCCGCAGCCAGGGCGAGGATCGAACTGTTGCTGCTGCTCATCATTGTCACAATAGATGCTTGAAAAGAGGGATCGCCCGTAACGGTAAACTTGTAGCCTGCAGGGAATCCTGAAAACTCGGCTGCACTATTGATCTCCTCCAAGAGTTCGTTGCGCTGTCCCTCTTTCAGGGTTTCAGGCATCGACACGATAGCCCTGGAATGCCCGCGGTCTGCCATAAGGGCATTCACCTGAGTCGGATTAGCGTTGGCCAGGATCTCGTCTATTCTCTCCTGAGACGGGATCTGCCGGATGCCGGTGCTCTGAAATTCAGCATCAGCCACCAGGTCGGCCAAGCTCTGCACACTCCGCACATGGCTAGCCTGTTTAATTTGATCTGAGAAACGTAAGCCAGCTAATAGTACCTCCTTTTTGGCTACGTCATCGCCCTCTATCAGAATGACATTTGCATCCGAACCGAAGTTCTCACTATAGAGACGATAGTAGATCTGATATAGTGACGAATCCTTTGACACAAAGCTCTCCGTGTTCATGCCTTGACTCTCTATCTGCTGCGCATAGTGAATGGAAACTAGTGTCAAAAGCACTGCTGCGGCTATGATTATTACAGGATTTTTGGTGATCCACGCTCCAAGTCGTTCCAAGACAATCATGCCAATAAAACCTTCTGTTCGGTTTTTACTGAACGCGCAAGACAATCATAAAGTACTTAAACTTTGTGTCTCATGTAAGTATTGTGAACTATGAAGAAATGCAGGTACTAAAGAAGCCCATTACTGATGCTTGCATCAGATCCGCCAAGAAAAACGGATGGAATGATGCGATGGGAGTGCTCAGGGGTACACTTTTCCTGGAAAGCGAACCCTTGTCCCTTGATATGCTGGCCGAGAAGACCGGCTACAGCAAAACGACAGTGCGCACCAATATGCACTACCTTGAAAACATCGGCATGGCCGTTCGCATAGTTGGTCCGTCGGGTAAGCAGCATCGTTATAGGCAGTATCGCTATGCACTCGTAACGGATGCTGAGGCGCTGAGGCGATTGCTCGTGTCTACCTTAAGCGATGAGTTTCATTCGATCTTGCAGGCTCTTAATCAAGTAGAAAATGATCTTAAGGCTCATAGCTCGGAGGCGGAGAAGATGAGAGCTATAATGGGCAATACAAGGCAATTTTATGAAGAAATGGATAGATTCATGGAGCTAATGAACCATTACCCCCTGAAAGAGCTCATTGAAATTATAGAGAATATTGAGTGCAAGAAAGCTTGAGGATAGCAAGACTCCCGCTCAGATTGCTCGTGAGCATGGGATTCATCCGAGTTTTCCATCTCGATGGCGGAAGGAGCTGGCTATGAATCCCGAAACGGCGTTCTGCGGAAATGGAAGAAAATGTAAAGAAAGCGCGAGAACATCTGAACAAGGAAAAATCGTTGGACATCTCTATGCGGATAACGACGGCCCAATAGGAAAGAACAAAAAAAATAAGGGGCAGATATTTAAGATCATCCAGGATGCTTTATCTAAAGATCTTCAGCTATCGATACACAACGCCTGCAAGCTTCATGGAGCAAGTCGGAGTGGTTACTATCAATGGAAGAAACGATCAGAGTCTGCGTCATCCGCAATGGGATTGGATATTGATCTTAAGGACCTGATTCAACAGATAGTTCTGAAATTTCCAGAATATGGATATCGGCGGGTCACGACTGAGTTAAAAAATCGTGGATATGTGGTTAACCACAAACGAGTATTGAGAATCATGCGAGACAACAACCTGTTGTGCCTAACGAATAACTCCCATTAGGCAGGGGATTTACATGATAGCTCCTGATGGATGCCTTGGCTCAAGTTCCCCTCCCATAATTTCGATCCTTTCTTCCGTCCGGCCGTAAAAGCTCGTGAACTATTCAAGTTACACACACTTGAATATAGTGCTCATTCAGGTCGCTATAAGAGGCCAGCATAATTTTATAAATATGCTTTCGCCCTCGTAAGGTCTACCTTTGCGCTCCGGGTTTTATTTCATATTTTGGCGCTATGGGTTGCGATTTTCCGATAACGGGCAATCGTCGATAAAGCATTCCATAGTGTCTTAGAATGGGCAGTTTGCCATAACCGAATTTGTGACCATTCAGGCCAAGTGAGAAAATTAGCAGGAATATTTGCAGGTTATACGCACACCTCTTCTAATCGAGATGATTTTAAATCCATGCACTCACCGGCCCGAATCCATGCAGATCATACGCCACCTTCACCAGCGCCGGCGCCACGGTGGCGTAGATCTCCGGCGTGGACAGCCTCTTGTGCCCCTCCCAGCTTCTGAATCATGGACATCGGCACACCGACCATGAGCGCATTCACCACTTGGCTATGCCTGAGGATATGGGGTGTGACCTTCCTCCAGGAGAGATTCTGCCGGCACGAAACCTCCTGGATCCCGGCCTCTTCTGCCAGACGGTCTATGGTCCAAAGCACCGTCTTGGTGCTCAGGTGTCCGGAGCTCCGGCCAGGGAAGAGCCACACCTGGCCAGGCTGGATGCTCTCCCGGATGGCCTGCTACGGTGGCCTGACTCCCTAGTCATGACTCTGGACTCCTGACTCCAGCACCCCGACCCTTGCATCCAGATGCCAGAGACCAGAGTCAAGCACAATGCTTATAGACATTCATGAAGAGTTTACAGTTATGGAGGTAATAGCGATAGCCAACCAAAAGGGAGGGTGCGGGAAGACCACGACCACCGTGAACCTAGCCGCATATCTTGCCCTGCGAGGTTCCCATGTTCTGCTGATAGACCTCGATCCCCAGGGCTCTTCGACCACCCATCTTGGCATTGACAAAGACAACCTGCCCAAGAACATGAATGAGGTGATGATGGATAGGGCCAAGCTGCAGGACATCATCATACCCACGACCGTAAAGGGGCTTGACATCGCTCCCACAAATAATGACCTTGTTGAGGCCGATGCGGTTCTAACCAGCAAAGTGGGCCGAGAGAAGCGCCTCAAGAAGAAGGTCCAGGAGCTGCACTATGATTACGTGATTATCGATACGCCCCCGGCCCTGGGCAATATGACCCTGAACGCGCTTGTGGCCAGTGATAGGGTCATTGTCCCCATCCAGGTGGAGTTCTTCGCTGTAGAAGGACTGAAGACACTCATCAGAATGCTGGATGAGCTGGACGAGCTTGGCTATCAGCCTAAGAGAAGATACCTCTTGACCATGTGCGACAACAGACGGAAGATAACCGAGGAGGTATCCACCAAGATCAGGAGCCTATTGGGGGATGCCGTCTTCAAAGTTGTTATTCCCGAGAACGTGCGGCTGGTAGAGGCTCCGTCCCAGGGCCTGCCAATTTGTCTTTATGATGCATCCTGCTCAGGGGCACTGAGCTACAAGAATCTGGCAGATGAGGTAGCGGCATGAAACAAGGAGATCGCATGAAAAAAGGACTTGACTTCATGCTGAAAGGCATTGGCCCTAAAGACGAGACACCAGAGTCAGAAGGCAAGCTACAAGAGTCCAGAGTCATGACTCAGGAGTCAGTAGAGGAGAGTCGAGAAAAGGACATCAAGCTTCAAGACCCCAGCACCCAGAGTCAGGAGTCAGGAGTCACGACTCAAGAGTCAAGAAGCACTGAATCTGAAGAAAGGGATGAGAATCCAGAGTCCAGCGTCAGTCTTCAGGAGCCTAGAGTCATGACTCGGGAGTCCAGAGTAGAGAGTCAAGATGCAAGCATCGCGCATCAGGACACAGGCATCTTGAGTCCGGAGTCAAGAGTCACGACACCAGAGTTAGGAATTGAGCTTTCCAAAGAGATTGAAGTGAGACAAGAGTCAAGCATCGGCCATCCGGAGTCCGGAGTCTTGACTCATGAGCCAAGCGTCAAGACTCAAGACCCATCAGCCCAGCATCAAGAGGCCAAACCCCAGAGTCAGGAAGAGAAAGATAAGACCATAGTCGTGACTCAGGAGTCAGGAGTCGTGACAGACGACATAATAGGCCAGGCGGTAGCCCAGGCCCTGAAGTCGCCCAAGATCTCGCTCTACTCCCCACTGCTGCTTGCAGTCCTGGAAAGCCAGCAATTAATGCTCTTAAACCGCAGAGAAACAACCCTCCTGCAATATCGCAAGTCCACCAAGGCTCGGGAACTGGTGGAGAAAGCTCTCAGGGAAGCCTACCCGGAGCTGTGTGAGAAGATAATCAAGCGCATAAATGAGGGAAATGGGAAGGCGTGAATTAGAGAAGGCGAATGAGAGCGCCTTGATCTGTGAGTCTGAGATGAGGCCCTATTCCACCAGACAGAAGCTCTCCGGCCAAAGCGCAACCTCCCTGGTACATGATTGGACCTTCCCCTCACTGCGCTGCCGGAGCATCTCCTCCACCTCTGAGACCCTGACCCTGAAGACCTCGGCCAGGATCTCCCTGGCGGCCTCCAGCTCCATAGCCTTCTGACTCATTGCCTTCTTCTGTGGCCTGAATAGCTGCTCAAAGACTCCTGCCATGATATGCCTATTCTACGTGTAAAGATAAGTACTTTTGCTGGAAATAGATAGCAGTAAAGCATTTTTACATAAATGGAAAGCTTGAATAACATACAATGATAGGAATGAAACCATGAGACTGACTAAAACCTTCTTAATGCTGACCATGATGCTCCTGATCTCCCTGGCAGCCGGCGCGCCGGATGAGGCCATGGGCAGAGTTTCCAAGGTTGTGGACGGCGACACCTTCGACGTGACGCTGGAGAGCCATGATAGCCGGATCTCCGAGGAACTCATCAGGATCAGGCTTGCAGACATTGACACCCCCGAGGTTCGCGGCCCGAAAGCCTGCGAAGCTGGAAAGAAAGCATCCGCTTACACCAAGAAATGGCTCACGAGCAGGACTGTAACGCTTGACCTCGATGATAAGACCGGCAAAGACCAGTATGGCCGATGGGTGGCAGTCTGCTATCTGGATGGCAAGAACTTCAATAAGCAGCTTGTGGACTCCGGCCACGCGGTAATAAAAGATTTCAAAAACAACGAGTTCGATCCTCTGAGCTGGTGGAATTAGGAAAAGATCGCCTCAACTGCTTTGAGACATTCCAATGCCCGCTCGCCTTCTGGAGTTGTCCGATAGATGGTTCTATCGCCCTCGATGGCTTCAAGCATTCCTTTTTCAAGCAATATGCCCAAATGCCCTTTCACGGTTTGGAAATTCAATCCTGCCTGGTAAACGATCCTGGTCTTTTTTGCGCCGTCTCCTTGACAGGTGGCAAGAATTTGAGCCTTGATTTGATCTTTGCTTCTTCTGCGTGGCATATAATTTATATCAGTATCTTACATACTTATTAAAGTTTCCTGTCATTAAGGTTTTGTCAATTTAAATCGAAATTTAAGTTTCGGCTTTAAGAGTTAAACTTTGTTTAAATACTTACAATACTTACAAGCCAGACCCAGTTTAAACTTTAATTTAACTTTAATCAAACGTGCAATTTATACTGTAATTAAATAGCGATCAATGGATCATGCGATTACCTGAAAGAGGTGGGCAAAAACAGGGGTAGCTCTTTAAAGCAGGGGATCCTTAGGGACATTCTACCATGCAACTGGCCAGGATGATACCAAAAAGAGAATGATAGCGGTTCTGGAAGTAGGACCATCGCTTGCGCTTCCCTCCCATTGGATTACTTGGTTACTTCTCGATCTTCACATTGTGCTTCTCGAAGAACTCTGTCAGGGCATCCTCGACCACCTGGCTTTGGGCACGCAAATTGCTCTTAGTTTGTGCGGTGTAAACCCTCAGAGTCTTGGCTATAGGTTCGGATAAGGTCAATGTAGTTTTAGGCATAATGCTCTATTTAAGGTCATATGCATATATACCTTATGAAACCATAAGATTTAAAATCTTGAACATTTAAAGGCAATTAATATCAATTCTGGAAATAAGCGAAGGGACACAGAAGATATGAAAGCAGATAGAATAATGTCCCTCCGCTTGAAACCACCCCATTGTACTCAGAAGTATTTAGGATGAGTGGCTCATATTTTCATAAAATAGCGCAAATTAATTTCTGTAATGCCCTAGAATCAACGATTTCCCAAGCCAATGAATTACCGGACTCGGTCGTAGATAGCTTGGTAGCAGTTGGATATGGGAGGGTGGAAAGGCGTTTGGGATAGTGGTAGATGCCGCCCTTCGCCCAATGATTTGCAAGCAACAAACATGCATAATTACTTTTCGATGAAAGGCCCGAAACGAGAAAAGACCCGGTAGGTCAAGTGCTGCCTGGGAGGGACGGCAAAAGATACCGGATCACTGTAGGTACTTATTTTAATAGCTTATTAACGTTACGAATCATAGATCAGCGAATATCAAGAGAGATTGAAGCCATTGTAGGACCATGATGTGACACTACCATTTCACTTGATGGCCATAAGATAATGGAAACGGAGGGGATATTTTAGGTTTGGTACATCCCCTCTGCTTACTGACCCCCGCACGCTGTGCCCAGAGAAAACTACTATTGTTATGAAGGTGGTGAGGAGACCCGGAGGAGGTGCCCAGGATCTCCGGCTTGTAGGATTGAGCCTATAATAGTCATATATGTTCATGATATTTATCTCTTTCTAAGGAAGATCATATTCACAACGCAGTGAGATAAAAGCCTGATTGATACTGGTTTCCACTGGAAGAACAATAAAAGAAAGGTCGATAAATTATGATGGTATTGGAAATCTCGTATTCTTTTAGGCCAGATTTTAGGAAGTTTGTAAGTTTCCTGCATGTTGCTATCTTCCTTGCGGTATAAAGCCCGAATTTTGGCGAATGGTGAAGGCAGGATGGCGCTATGGAAGAGGGCCAATCTCAGAAAGCATAAATACATTGCAAGAAAGTGTGTCCAAACATGAAGAAAGAATATAGTGCTCCAAAGATCGTCGTGCATGGATCTCTAACCGAAATCACAAAACAACATGACGGCGCGGGTGCCAGCGATGAACAGGGGTCGGGGGGCCTCGGTGGTTAAATCTATACGACGATAGCAGGAAGAACATAACCATCGATTATTTTTTGGTATATGCTATAATTATAGCCTAGTGATATGATACTACTAAATCGTTTCATTTGGCAACGGTATGGAGAGTAGATCTATTCAGCCAAAGAAATAATATTCGTCTGCTATTATAATAGAAACGAAGCCGAAACGGTATTAGCAGGTAAACTAAAGTAAGCAGTAAACGGTTATTATCCTTCTCGGATTTATGAAACTTAATTGTATATTTTTTGACTATATTAACTAGGAGAGCTTATATGCTCAGGCTTACGCACCTGTCGGACCGTTGCCAAAGGTCACGATAGCCGAATTCTGGAGAATCTTTCAGCTCTTCCACCTTCGCAGTTAGACGTGTTGTCTGACGGCCATCATTAGGCCTGTGGCCACATCTCAGGGCGGGCCAAAGGGCTTCGGCTCTCTTCATGCTCCTGATGGTCTCCTTGCGGCTCACCGGCTCACCTCCGGCACCCTGGAAGAGTATCCGGGCCTGTTGTGAATCTAGGGAGATCTCCTTTCGTCTCAGAGGATCATCTTGGATTGTGGTCTTGATGTATTCAACAATCTGGATTGCCCTGGCCTGAATCTTGCTGAGGACCTGGACAACTCTTGAGCCTTCTGCAGGCCGGCTTTTCAGAGCTTCGCGAATCTTGGTTAGGAATTGCCTGACGTAGGCATTGAGCATAATCAGCTTCACGAGTGGCGATCTCTCCGCTTTCAGAGCTGCGTTATGGCTCTCTGTGAGCCTGGCGAGCTCTCTCCCTCGGAGAATGCCGCTATCCCTCACGAGTTCGGCGAGCTGGTTGTGGGTGATGGCTATCTCACTGAGAAGATGCTGCAGCTCCGAAAGTGGGATTTCAAAAATAGGATCAGCAGGCGGTACAAAATCGGCTTTGGGTGAAGGCCCAAAGGTATTTATTCTAGCTAAGGCTAAATTTACCATACACGAACGCTCCTGCTCGGAGTATCCCTGTCCAGGTGCTCGTAACACCTGGACCGGAACCAATTTTTACAAGCTATTATTGACTGCAAATAATTTTAATCATACCGACATTTTCCATGGGATTCGCGACTTTATAAAGAAATATTTTAAGTTTGTTGAGAAAATCCGGTCGCGTACGTGGGACACTGAAAAGAGCTAACAAGCAACACGATGGATATCTGCTGCCAAAATGGACTCCTTGCATTTGATTCTCGTGATAATTTTCAGTAACCTTCACACGCGACCGAAAATCCTCTAGTAGACTGTGGCTGAGCGATTCTGATGCAAAACTATATATGCCAGCTAAAGCTATCTCTATCATAATTGAATTCCGTTCTTAGGGGGTTTTTCGGTCCAGGGGTACCAGCCCTGGACTGAAATGTATTTTATCTAAGTTTCAATCCTATCTTCTTATACTACCATCTATATTATTCTGGGTTATGCTTAAAGCCTGATCTAGGTCTGAATGCTAGTTTGGAAGCGCTAGATTGTCGGCTTCTTTAAGCTTAGTTAAGGCATATTCCACAGCATGAGTTCTGCTGGCAAAGCGACTCTTGTCCACTTCTTTATCTATCCAATCGACAAGGTCTCCTTTGATGGACGCCGTAACTTTTATTTTTGCCTTCACTACACCCATATACAAGCCTTTCTTAATCTTCCGTATTTAAGCGTATTCTATGTTTTTCTATGAAGCTGCTCTAATAAATTTTATTTATTATATTCTCTCTTATTTACAAAGTTGGCTTAAATGAATATCAAGATCTGAATTTTAAGTGGCAAATGTGTCCTTTCTTTCGGCTCATCTTATCAGATAGACGTTTTCATTGAGACCATTATTTCGCGATTCACTATATCACAACTTGTTACATCCGCTGCGAGAAGATGGCGGATTACATAAGAGTTGGGTCTTCCCACCCAGGGCATAGCCAAAGTCCTGCAGATATCGGGAGTGCTCAAGTCAGAGGGCAAGAATAAGATCAATTACCAAAAGCAACGCAGTATCTGGGGCAGATGCCTTCATTACCCCGTTCTGAGGGATCACTACAAGAAAAATAGGATGGAGTTTCGCCTATCTCGCGGACTGTCTTTGTAATGGGTCTATTCATAGCGATTATCGTACAAATTAAATTCAGAACAATTTTATAAGCATATTTTCCTACCCGTAAAGCATGGGTTTGCGCGCCAGAAAAGGTTCATTCTTATAGTGTTTGGTACTGCGCTGGTCCAGGAGGTTAATTCGTCCAAGCTTTTAATGCCGGCTTGGGGTTTGTATCAGGACACCACTTCATTAAATTCCGCAAAAAGTCAAGCGAGGATAGGAGCTATCCTCTGTCTTTGCCTCTTTTGAGCTAAAATACGACGATCACCGGAAAGCTGGGGTCGAGTTGGTGTATATACCTGCATTTTCCCTCACTAAATCAATTTTGCTCCCTTATTTTGGCCCGACCTCCGCCCGGAAATGATCGCCTTTTGGGAAACATGCCGTCTTCTTTGCAGGGCCTCTGTCTTCCTTCTGGGCGGTCTTGCTTTTAGGACTGTAAAGAGGTGAGAAGACGAGTATAATCTTAAGAGCTGTGCTCATATTCGCCATCTTCTGTCTCGCCGTGATGCTTTCGGCAGACGGAATTGTAGAGATCAAGGAAGATTTCCTCGGAAACTGTGATTTTCAGACCTTTACCAATCACGATATGGTCATAGACAGAGTCTCTCTTTCTCCGGATCCAACGGCTCAATGTTCTCAGGATTTGAGTTTGACGGCCTGGGCTGTTATCTGGTGGCCAGCCTGGAGCATCTCCTGAGGCTATCCGAGCTTACTAACCTTCGTGCCCAGGCCGCCAAGATCCAGCCTGCTAATAAATCTCAGCCGTTGCAGCGAATGGTTTTTGGCCCGGTCTTGGCAGGTTCCTCCCCCTCCCCGCACCCTACCCTCTCTTCCCCATCGATTCGGCGCGCAAACGCCAGATAGAACTGAGATGACAGTCTCTGAAGCTATGTATGCAGGCCAATACCTTCGATGTGATAGAGAGGCGCAAGCGCATCACATTTTTCAAGCTCGGCAAGCTCTGGGTCTTCAAGCAATTCTTCGATAACCATGAGCTATTTAATGCGCTTCTGGATTATTACAACAAAGACCTATACCGCTTCGAGTTCAAGTCCATCGGTGCGAGGAACAATGCCCTCAAGCTCCTGGAACGAAATGGCTTTGACTACGACCTGGTGGAGGACCTGAAGGGCTACGTGGTCCAGATCCAAAAGCACGCCAAGTATGCCCCGATCCTGAAGAACTCTGTGGCCTTCAAGGAGACCGCGAACGAGAGGATATTTCTGATGAAGGATCTGGCGGCAGTCGAGGAGGCGGTGGGCTTGGGCGCGAAGATCTACGAAGGAGAGATCTCCTTCTGAGCTTATGCAGAGCTTGATTCCTTCGGTCTCTGGAGGTTCGGAATTAAATCGAGCTGCAGGGGACCCTGGACGAAAAAGAAGGATACAAACAAATGAATTTACTAGATTTTAATTAACCTGGCGGCGGCGCCTTGCATGTCCAGCAGCTTTGCTGTGGGGTGCGTCGCTGCAGTTTGACTTTCTCGATTGTACTTTTGCCATCGATTGTTACTGATTCTGTCTATGCTCGCTTCAGGCTTCTCCTTTTTTCGCTATCCTCAAAGCTATTCTCGAAGTGCAATATGCCCGTCAGATAGTGACCTGTGATTGGATCCTGAACTGCCGTTTTGGACCTGTTTTGCATGGCTTTTGATGGTCTTTTGGGCTCTTTTGCCTTAATGTACCTGGGCCTGCGGCAGTCGTCGTCGAAAACCACCTTGATCTCGTCCGTTCAGAGGAGTGTTCTGATCTGATACGTGATGTTTCCCTGTCTGCCTGTTGCCTTCTTGATTTCAGTCGACGACATTGCTTTTGCCTTCTCCGCGTAAGGCACGATTTTCAGGACATCATCTTGCGACATTCTTCACTCCAGGCGTGTCAAATGTCACGACCTTAACGCCTTCGTGTTCAAGATAAGCCCGGACATCATCGGAAATACTAGAATACGTCGCAATAGCCATATAAACCGGAACGATTTTCCAGCGATCTGCTTCCCATATACGTTCTTTGGTAGCCTTGTATGTCTTTAACTGCCTAAGAACCGCGCCTACGTCGGTCAGTTCCGGTTTAGCTTCTATAACGTAACGTACCGCGTTGGTTGGATGATTGGCAAGAACGTATGTTTCACTGAAAAACATCTCCCAAGAGAATATCAAATCGGCATATCCAATTATGAAGCTATTACCGCTTTTGCATAGCACCTCTGTTTCATATTTATAGTTCGTGATCAGATTGCTAAAATCGCATTTCAGCCTTTCATGTTCGACGATTGTAACAAAATCGAACGCTGCCAAGAGCTTTGCCTGGCCGTCGTTTGATACGCATTTCATGACCAATTCGTCGTGCTTCTGCCCTTTTTGAGCAAAAAACTCATCGTGGAACTTACTCATCTTTTGTTACCCTCACGAGATTTATATTTTCATTAATATATGTGTATACTTCCAGAAGTTGTTGGTTATTCCTGACAAACTAATTTCTTCCCTACGATCGAAACATTCTTTGACCTCTTTGTCTAAAGTCGCACTGAAACTTATGGTGTTTTTTTACATAATAGATCAATGATCGTATTAGTAAATGTACCATGACAATCTGCATACAGCAATTTACGTGTCTTCTGATATCGAATGAATGATATGCATACATGTATTGTAACTTCTTCTAAAGACTTCCCTTTGTAAGAAGTTATAAGACATGCTTACATTCTATACATCCCACCCAGCTAGTACCTGCCGACGTTTAGAAGAGATACCGGTGCCGTGATTCCTCGCCAAACCTTTCCAGTCTCTTCCCTTACGTGAGTCACGCCGGTTAAGATCAATGCATCCTTCATAGCCGTAGTGAACTTTACTAACCCCAGTGGTTTTTTACCCGTGTCATGGCAGAACGCCTTGTACGAGTTATATATACCAGATGCAGAACATTTTGCAGTCGGTCCTTGTGTGCACACGTCGTCTATGAACTGTCGGACAGTGTCGTTCTCGACTCTGTAAGACTGCACTGCCAATTTACATTTATCTGGCTGGCCGAGATTGCCGATTTCATTATAGCTTTTCAGACCTTCTAACGCCCAGTTCAAGATGCCAGAAATTTCGTCTTTCAGCTTCTTTCCCAGATTTTGATCCTGCTTTTCTTTCGGGATCTTAACATCATGAGGCAGCAAATGCACTCTGCTCCAAGCAGCGTCAGTCCTCTCCGCGATCGCTGGCAGATTATTCGCCCCGAAAAAGAGCTTGCACGTTGGCTTGAACGAAAACATCTCGCCGTAGAGCTTGCGACATGTTATGGGATCTCCACCGGTTATCTGCTTGATTAGACCGATCTCGAACTTCATCCCTTCTTCTGGCTCAGAAGAAGTTATCAATCTCACGCCGTGGAATGGGACCAGATCATCTCTCACTCCTTTGTCGCCTCTGGCTCGCAAGAACGTCGAGAAATCGGCATTCCAAGAATACTCCCCCAGAAGCTTTCGTAGGACTTCAAGTATAATCGACTTGCCATTATCACCCTCCGGGCCATATAATATGAAGAAAGCTTTATCCGAGTTTGATCCGGTAAGTGCTCTCCCAATGATTCGCTGCATATAGGCAATCAACGTCTGATCTCCTGCATAAATCTCATTCAAGAATGCGATCCATCGATCGCACTTGGCTGCTGGATCGTAGTCGTAGCTTACGCATTTCAGGAACCGATCAAGATGACTGTGCCTACGCATAGCCAATTTCTCAAGATCGAGGACACCATTTTGCATGTTCAGCTCGTATTCCTTCATGTCAAAATCGAGTATAGAGACGGCAAAGTTCTTGTTTCTTGATGCAAGACTCTTCGTTGCCACATAAACGGCATTGTTGCCACACTCTGCGGCAAATTTGGCTGTACGTGTACGTTCCTCGTCACTTTCTGTCATCATGGCGACTTTGTAAAGAGCCGCTATAACATCATCAAGAGCTTCGTCTACTGCTGTTGTGCTGATCTGCCATTTCACGCCGTTCCAATGAACCCACTCGTCGTACTCGATTATGTACCTCAAGTCGTGTCCGTGCAGCTCGACCAGCCGTTCGACGTTCCCACGATTGTTTCTGTATTTTGTTGGCAAAAATGTTCTTTTATCTCGCAGGGGCACCATAGCTTCCGAGTCGTACTCTCCTGGCCAATGTGCTTTCAGACACCCGAGATCAGAGCAGCACATGTCCAGGCCGTACAGATTCAGACTTGGATAGCTGCCCGTGTTCTTGGTCATCGTCTCGCAGTTGGGGCAGCAAACTCGACCCCATTCAGTTTGAAATATCCTGGCCTCGACACCGCATCGATCCGCTACCTCTTCCCACAAGTCAAAAGCTGCATCTTCTTCCCAGCCAGCTTGATAGAGATAAGTAGCCAGCACTCCCAGCACTTTGTGCCGGCCTTCCACGTCCTTTGCCGTATGAATGATGTTCTTAATGCAAGGCGGGAAGTTTTCTCTGGGGATCGGCTCCGGCTTGCGGGAAATGGTGTCAGATGAACATGACGTGGTGCGCTCGTTCTCTTTTGCTTCCGTTAGCATGGGCTTGAGCAGTTCCAGGAGCGCGTTCTTCTCGGTGTGATCGAATGCCGTGTACCAGGCCCTACCAGCTTCGATCACATCGTCGCCCAATGGGAGAGACGCCTTGCTGAACTCAATTTTAATTGCCTTGGGGTCAAGTGGGATCACGGCATAAGGCAATCTCTTATGGATCGAGAAAATTGTCTTGAAAGTCCTCTTCTGGTTGTTGAGCTTATCGAACTTGACCCGGCCGATATGCTCACCATATTGCCTGAAGAACTCGCGCGACACTTCTGCAATTAATAGATTGAACGCCTTCCCCAATCGCGTGAATTCAGTCGCGGTCTGCTCAGGGTCCGAGTAGTCCGGTATCTCGAACAGTCCGTGATGTAGATGAACATAGATGCCGCCCCCAGAAAATAGGCAATAAACGCTCGTCTCGATACCATTTTCAGCCAGGTAATCTACGAAGAACTGCGCGGCGCATTCTACTGCCTCTTTGACTCCGAGATTCTTGATATCCCCGATGCCGTCGATATCGACAGAAAACGTAAACGCTAGGGTGTTTGCGTTAGTTCCTATTGGCATTTCGGGTGCGTTCTTGGCGTCCAGCCATTTTTCTTCTTGTGCGAATACTTGGGGGTGGAACAAATTGAGCGTCGCGTATAAAGTCCTTCCACGCGTCACTGTATCTTTATAATCCGTGGGCCCTCTTATGCGAACATTTTCGGCAATCTGGCCCGAGGTGTACCATCTTTCGTCGGAATTGAGGGCACGCATTGCGTTTCCGATGTTGCAGTATTTAAGTATAACGTCCTTTACTTCTGGTCTCATATAATGATCGGTGATTATTTCGGTCATTTTTCCACCGACACAAAACTCAAATTATGGTCGATCATGAATACCTCGCAAAAAAGACGAAGCATCGCGGCAAATGATATTATTAAAA
The DNA here is from genome assembly GCA_049299735.1 of Methanothrix sp. GTDB lineage: Archaea > Halobacteriota > Methanosarcinia > Methanotrichales > Methanotrichaceae > Methanothrix. The sequence goes on from JBAQXX010000044.1 coordinate 37,738, forward strand.
TATAATACATGATTTGTACGTGCCAATATAGGCATGGGCAAAACTTATAAACCAGTAAGTCGTTTTTAGCCATTGTCTTAACTCCGATTTTGGACGATTCGGTGATGGACATCTTTCGGCGATGACTTAGCAGTCTGGACAACTGCTCTTATACGGCCATCGCCGAAGGTTACCCCGTTTAGCGTATCATTTCGGCGTGCATAACGGATATGTTATAACGGTATTTTAATCTTCTTGATAACATATCTAGCATGATTAACTTTAGTTTTTGCGTCACCACATTTTGATCAACGTCTTCCTATTTGAGAGCCAATAGATCTGCCAGTATAAACATTAGGCTTCGAAAGGCATGATCGCTGAGATCGAATGGGACTCTTCCTCTAAAGAAGGCTGGTCCCGGAAGTTTATTCGTTTTCAACTTTGATTTCCAGGGAAAGCTGCGATGGTCATACTTAGGGACTACTTTGTTATCGAACATACTTCTCCTTGACCAGAGGGTAACTCTGATCTTGATAATTCTTTTCTAAACGTATAATGTCACTTCTAGTATATATAATTTAGTCTCAAAAAGGGAAATTTAATTCTTATTTTTGACTATAAACCTTTAAATTATCATGAACTTCTGGCTTATATGCGATTTTCTTGATTATTACTTGAATCAAGTCGTTGGTCCTATCTTTTAAGAAGGCTCCTCGCTGTTTAGTGTGGGTAGATCCTGGGAACAAGAATTTTGAACCAAAGAAGCGATTGCTAAAATACATGTTCCTGGACAACCTAATGCTATCAGTTATCTATTAGGTCTAATTCCTTGGCAACTATAAGTCATGAATCTCGCGGATCGATATCCTGAGGTTACCCACAGAGAATAGCGAAGAGCCTTTAAGAATATCCAACGAAAGAAACTATGAAGGACATCGGCATGTAACGCCAAGATTGCCGCGCAGCGGGTTTCAAAAGTCGCTTATGATCGGATCTGGTACTCATATAGCGAATGATCTTCTGGACTCATTCGATGGATTTTTCACCAGATAGTTTCGCTGGATGCTCCTGGGCAGCCAATCTCTTCGGCCATAGGTCCTCTCGCGGGCAATTCTTCTCGCGCCTCTTCAAGCACTCGGCGAAGCGACTTGCCGCTTCATTTGTAATGGCTTCAAGCCGAGAGGCATTCAAAATTTTGCTATTTCAGTACATCATCGCAGGAACTTCTCTTTCTTCGCCGAGTACGGAATATTCTTTTGACCACGTCATTTTTGCGTTGGTTTTCTGCCGGATTTGACATCTCTTTCGATAGGCCTATATCAAGTTGGAGCAGATGGACGCATCTCATCCATTTCTCTTCCAGATCGCGGCATAAAATCATGTATTATAATATTATATTTGTAAACATATCAATATACATAATGTTTCCAGATCAGCTTAGTTAAAGCATCTAGCTTCGATGCTGGCATAGCCAGTTCTGCCCTCACACGCGAACCGGGTGTCTCGATAGACAATTAGACGTTCTAAAAGAAGGTTCGCGTAGGGCGATTGTAGTAATTATAAAAATGATAATATTCGATGATGTCGCCTGCTATCAAATGCAAGAATATTTGCATTTACAGTACTTTTTACTAAAGGGATCGCATTTAGAAAAAATATATGAACTACGATAATTCTTACACCAGGTATATAAACTCGGCGTCTGATGCTATCGATGTAAGAATTTAAAATCGGTGTAAGAAAATGTAAAAATAAATTTTTTAGAAGTTCAAAATGGTCGAAATGGTCAAAAAAGTAAAAAAGGTCAAATGTGTCAATCAGTGACCCATACGGTGACTTGCTATTTCCGGTTTGGTGATTAAGTCCTCCTCCGCTCTCGTGGCTTGGTGTTCGTTAGTCCCAGTTGGCTACCTTCAAAACGTCTGGCAGGACGATTTGCCTGTGAAGACGTTGTTCTCATTGCTTTTCTCGTCTCGTGGAAGCTGGGAGGTATCACGCAGGTCGCCCTAGTGATCAGGACGTCCATGGTTGTCGGTTTGGAGTGTGCTTGCCAAGCATTTTACGGCTATTTGGCATCTGAGGTGTCCCGGGTGACCTATCTTCAGAAGATGATGAACTCTCTCACCCGCATAAGATCGCAGATACTGGAAAGTCCGCGATTGTAGCAGTGAGGTTAGTGAATCCCTTCAATGTGGCTATGATTTTTCAGTCATGGAAAGGCCCGGGCTGATAATTCCGCCCCACTAAAAAGAGCGCTTCAATGTGGCCGTGACCTTTCAGTCATGGAAAGGGGGGTCGTTGGGGTGACTCTGGTATTCACAGTAGCCAGGCTTCAATGTGGCCATGACTTTTCAGTCATGGAAAGATCGAGCAGTTGGTAGTTGACCACACCGGCTTCATTGTGCTTCAATGTGGCCATGACTTTTCAGTCATGGAAAGCCTATATATTATTTACTCTATTCTCTAATACTTACGAGCTTCAATGTGGCCATGACTTTTCAGTCATGGAAAGTGGTAACGGAAAACGGAGGACTGATATTTACATGATCGAGCTTCAATGTGGCCATGACTTTTCAGTCATGGAAAGGACAAAAATTGCTATAAATGGCCCGGCATGTACGGGCTTCAATGTGGCCATGACTTTTCAGTCATGGAAAGCTCTCGGGAGATCCAAGAACTTCAGGGCCATATCTTCGCTTCAATGTGGCCATGACTTTTCAGTCATGGAAAGGTGATCATCTAGGTCCTCAGTAGAATCGCTATCATTGCTTCAATGTGGCCATGACTTTTCAGTCATGGAAAGCCCATACCATTTTGGCACTATCCACCACGCAAAGCCGCTTCAATGTGGCCATGACTTTTCAGTCATGGAAAGATAACGCCGCTACTTCTTCATTGGATGGATTATTCGTGCTTCAATGTGGCCATGACTTTTCAGTCATGGAAAGGTGTCCGGTATCGCTCTGGCCGGAAACCGTGGCCTCGCTTCAATGTGGCCATGACTTTTCAGTCATGGAAAGAGGGCAAAGCCCAAGCCAGGGAGATAGAGCGACTAAAGAAAGCTTCAATGTGGCCATGACTTTTCAGTCATGGAAAGACAGGGCGAAAGCCTGGATGCCCTGCTGGAGCCAGTCGCTTCAATGTGGCCATGACTTTTCAGTCATGGAAAGCTGTCGATGCAGCCACAGGCGCAAAGCTCCCACCTGGCGGCTTCAATGTGGCCATGACTTTTCAGTCATGGAAAGTCAAGGTGCTGGCATGTGGCAGACGGTGGGGCAAGACGCTTCAATGTGGCCATGACTTTTCAGTCATGGAAAGGCCAGGGCATTGGCTGCCTTCTGCATGGGCTCGGAAAGCTTCAATGTGGCCATGACTTTTCAGTCATGGAAAGTGCTAAGTTTGCAGCACCCAGATTCTACCTTCAGCTGCTTCAATGTGGCCATGACTTTTCAGTCATGGAAAGTCAAGGCGGGCGTGTGGGGCCTCGACCTCACCGGCGTGCTTCAATGTGGCCATGACTTTTCAGTCATGGAAAGCTGTGTAGATCCGGTTCGTCACATCCGAAATGCTGGCTTCAATGTGGCCATGACTTTTCAGTCATGGAAAGTCAAATATCTCATCATCTTCTGATAAGTCGTATCCTTCTGCTTCAATGTGGCCATGACTTTTCAGTCATGGAAAGGATGAACACAAAACGGAGGTGAATAGCCCTCCTCAGCTTCAATGTGGCCATGACTTTTCAGTCATGGAAAGGGAACCAGGGGGTCCCACTACGGGCAGGGAACATACGCTTCAATGTGGCCATGACTTTTCAGTCATGGAAAGCGGCCTTAGCTTCTATGCTTGGGTCAGCCTGGTAGTGGCTTCAATGTGGCCATGACTTTTCAGTCATGGAAAGGATATGTCCCATCGGTATGAACTTCAGCAGGAAGTGCTTCAATGTGGCCATGACTTTTCAGTCATGGAAAGGGCCGCCAATTGACGGCCTCTGTCGATATCGAAAAAAATACCCTTTTCGAGAGGTTCATTGATTCGATCCCAAACGAGGTGAGCTATCCCTCTATTTGGGCTTCGACTTGGAGATGCATCTATCGTTTCGAGCGCTTCCCGGTGTTTTCATCACCATCTTACCTCTCGAAAATATGGCCGTAGCCGAAAGCTACGGAAAGGTTGTTGTCACAGCCATTATACATTTTCGCCCAGCCGCGCTTCAATGTGGCCAGGGTCTTTATAAACCCTGGAAAATGCCCATCTGTCTGGGTTTACAGATGGCCCATGTGCGAACACATGGGGGCGTCGTCCCAGAATCTGTTTATGTATGCGGTTTATTCAGCGCTTGGCCGCAAAAACGCAGCCCCCTGGTTGGATTCGGCCCGCTCGGATCTATATATCGCCGTCACCCCGCGTTTTAGAAGTGATGCTCTGTTGTCCGAGGTCATGATTAAAGTCCTTAGTGTGTCTAAGCCAATAGGGGGCTTCCAGATCGGCCAAACAAATGCCATGGGTTTAGTTGCCATGAATCCTGTGGTCTGAAGCTTGCCTGATACAGCTGCAGTGGGGTAGAGGGGCAAAGCCTCGACCGCCAGCCAGACAGCAGCACGAACGCAATGAAAAACATCTTTCGTAGGGGCAATGTGACGTAAAGCGTGCAAGCGTTTCGCTGATGGATCCCAACCGAGAGAGTTTACGTTGTCCTCACACATCCATGGGCCGAATAGTGCCTCATTGTAAGCTGCTGCAGTTTTCTTGGCCTCAGACTTTAACATTTTCTCAAGATCTCTTGGTGCCTTTTTTTGTTCATCACTCCACATGGATTTACTTAGATCTTTGCTGATCAATTTCAGGAATTTCTGCCTTCCTGCGGTCATATGCCACGCAGTTGGCTTCACGTTACCTTTCGACCGATCTGTTATGATCTCCGAACCATAGGCAGCGAAGTAATCTGCGTTTAGGCGATTGTGGAGGGTTGCATTGGTGACATGATTTAGCATTTGCACTCGATAATCTTTAGGCGCTATTTTTATGTCGTCGCTCCAATTAAATGCGTCCATGGATCGCTCTTTTTGATGTTGCACCAAATGCTCAATCAATTCGTCTCGGCTGATACTTTCTGGTGTCCTCAGTACCGCTCTCCAATCCTGCTCCCATGTCCAGTGTAGACATGCTCCTGCCAGGGTCTGGATTTCACTGCACACTCTCAGCAACCCGAAGGCAGCCATCGCTCCTAGTGGATTGCTGCCAATGAGGCCTGGGAGAAGCAGGTCGTTATAAGTCATCACCGGTCACCTCTTCTTGCGCAGACTGACTGTGATCAGCCAGGCGTAGAAGCATTTCTAGATAGGCTAGGCCCCAGTAACCGTACCTTCGATTGAGCTTCCAGAATTGGTCAGCCCAGCCACTATCCAGTTGTTCCAAGCCATGTTGACCACTGAAATTGATCGGCATGTTGTCGAACTCGCAATTTATAGTAGTACCTGGATCATCTATTGCAGGCATGAGGGGCCTCCCTTTGCCGTGGTGTGTTCCGATAAGATGCAATGTCAGATCTTTGTTATTTGATTCATTCAATACTTGCCCATTGCTCTCGATCAGTGCGACCGAATAGCATTCGTGGCGTGCCCCGACCGGGTATCCCGAATCGTTCCGATATTTTTTGGTCGTAGTCAAGTCGGTAGGATTGATCGATTTAGCCAATAATTTGTTGGCCTTAAGCATAACGAGTGAATTAGCTTCATAAAGGGATAGCTGAAAACGCGGATCAGCTTTACCCAAATCGTGCATGTTGCCTGCGAGCGCTTCATTGATGACAAGTTCATTGGGTAGACCGCAACCAATAGCAAAGTTCTTGGACAACTCAGAAACTCCGCGACAATGATCAGCCAAGAGCACTTCATGACCGAAACGTGCCTTTGTCTGCAACACTTTTTTTATCAGTATCCCTTCTGGGTAGGGTACCACTATCCGATTCGTTTTTAGCTCTGTGAGTTTCTCCCTGATATCTGCATTAATGGGAAGCTTGAGCAGGTCCTCGATGAGCGAATCACATAACTCTGGTAAATCCACATCCTCGGTGTCGAATCGTTTTAGTGACCTTTTCAAGATCTGGGCAGCCTCTTTCTTATACTCTTGATCTTCGAACCAGGTTGACATAAGGTCCGCATGTATCCTAAGCTGTAGTTTGCCATGTTGTAGGCTGGCCGCCTCGTCGCCGATATCTACCGCTGGCAGCTCAGATTCAGGATCCCAACCAAATTCGTCTAGGCCACCATAGGTTGCAGGTATCATAATCCGATCACCGGGTTTGATCTTCATCGGGTCACGTATTATCTCTGGGTCCTCGCCACGCCAAAGAACAGCGTAGCGTTTACATATCTCCCTGATATTGTTGTCTCCTGTATGCTCTCCGCCCTCAACATCAGAGAGATCCTCCTGCTCGGTGCCGGCAAGAAATGCACGTGCCGATCGAACCGGCAAGGCCAGAACTTCAAGTGAAGCAGGGGGCAGAGCAGAGGCTATCTCGATGATTGCGCTGTCGTTTTTTGGTTCAGCTGGCAAGTCTGCACGCCAAATCAACTGCACATCTTCGGCCTCTGTAGCCGGGCCATGAAGGTATGGCGCAATTTCTGGTACAACAGCAGGTGCGGGGTTCGTTTGTACAAACATATCTATATGGGCAGGTAGAAGCACAGATGCTTGCTTCCGAGGAGTGAGCATCTCAGTCTTATCCTCGTCCTGAAGCAGGGCCTTCATAGCCTGAATGCCGAAGTCGATACTCTTTTTCTTTCCTGCCTTCTGGGTCATCCATTTCCAGGTGGCAGTAAGTGCATCTCCATAGATCGGATCTGTGTTCTTGCTTCTGCCATAATCTACGTGCACAATAACTGCATCAGCGCATTCATGCTTACCTAATCTGTTAAGCCTGCCGAACCTTTGCCTCAGAGCATCAAGCGCAGCCGATTCTGTTACCAAAGCATCGAAATCCAGATCCGCACCTACTTCAATTGTCTGGGTCGCTATCACATAGAGAGATCTCAGATTTGATCCTTCCGTGCGCCCGGCTTTCATGCGATCAAGATACTTCTTGACCAGAGCGTCTCGATCCAATGGACGGGTTCTACCGATGAGTAGGATCGCGTCAGCATCACCTTTAGCAGAGGATAGAAGTTCGAAAACTTGCCTGGCAGTGGCCACTCGATTAACTACAACACCCACAACTGATGATGCCTTGTTTGTAGGCATCAGGGATATTGCTTGGGCTATCAATGTCTTGGCCAATATCTGGCGAGTGCTTTCAGGCTCCTCTTTCTTTCCAGGAATGGACAATAGCTTAGCCGGCTTAGAGCGGGTTAACCTTGGACCCAGCACAGGATGCACCCAATCACCTGCTTGAAGGAGCTTTTCCGTACTCTCTGAGGGCGTGGCGGTCATTCGTATCATCGTTGTAGGTCTGCCGATCGTAATCTCTGCCCAGGCTTCGCTCTGGTAGCGCTTAACCCAGGCTAAAGTCTCCTCGAAAGGCTGGGAAAGATGAGCCTCATCCAGTATGATGAGGCTGTCCATGCCCATCAATGCTGCATGTACGGGTCTCATGCTTTGGCTGACGCCATAGCCTCGAAAAAGCAGCCTAGATCCCACTTGGTCTACAGTCGATAATACTATCGTAGGCTGCAGAGGATTATCGATGAACACTCGTTCCCGAGGCACTCCTCCACGCAATCTAATCACCTGCAGAGGCGCAGAGCCAGAGATATTGCGCAAAGAATCGGCTACATTGGTCAATATCGTACCAGGCTCAGCCCGAGCAAGCTTCTCTTGGATGTCACATGCTCTTCTATAGGCATCATCTACCACCAGCCTCCTGTCTATGGTAAATACAATTCTCACAGGAGCTTTTCTTTCACATGGGGGTCTGTTGGCTTCCAGTGTCAAATGAAATAGCGCTATATCAATTGCTGCGGTTTTACCGGCTGATGTTGGGACATCCAATATTTCTGGCCATCCAGTTTCCGCAACGCGCCTCATTAGCGCACTCTGCCAGGGGAATGGTTCGTATCCCCACAATGCTTCAAAGAATTCCTCAAAATCATCTACAATCATTATGCCCTCCAGGGTCGGCAGAGCCCAAAACCGCTAAACAGACCAGCACCTATCAAAACCGGGCCATGAACCGGTTCAGCCCAGCGGATAAATACATGGGCCCTGAATTTTTTATCATACTTCTCTGGTGGGGCAATAGCTGATGCCGTGGGTCCTCCATTGAATGCACTAACTGGGCCCAGGCGTATCTCAATGGGTTTCGGCAAACCTATCAGATCGCAAAGCTCGGCAATAACTCGGCCGCCGTCTTTTCCTGGGCCGATCTGAGATTTTTTGGGGTGTCGACCAAATATCACCGGAGTTACACTGGCCCAGGTATCATGAGTCCCTGTATAAACGGCTGGATTCAGCCCTTTAGCTGCACCTAGCATCATGCTTGGAGACGTATATTGGACATTCCATTGGCCCAGACGACCAAGTGTGATTGTGTTCAGGTTAGAAAGTGCAGTTTTCAGATCCTCGATGACACTCAAGGCTGCAGGAGGCATCCAGATCACAAAACCCATGGCATGGCCATCAGCATAACTGTGGCCTACATCTAGCATAGGAGTGATTGCTAAATGGGGCTTCCTGCTAGGTTTTCCTTGGGCGTCATGCCCTGAAACGACTTCCGGTATGGGGTCTGGATATCGAGCCAAGATTGCCTGACGAACGGTGGCTATGAGTTGGCCTATGATTTCTGGCGGAAACGAGGCGTTCTGCAATCGAAAGACATAGTTGGTCTGAAAGATGCTAGTAGGAATCTTTGCCAAAGGCTTGCGAACAAAATCATAGGCAATCTCACGTCCCCGAGACGGTTGTGATGTTGTATTTACTCTTCGTAGATCATATATTTCTTCAAGATGTTTTAGTCGACCTCGTTCCGGGATTCTCAAGCGCAGCAACCCAGTAGGGTCAGGCGACAAAGTGGGTTCGGGTGAGGAATTGCTCACGTGGACACGTACAGGGGACATTGAGTGGCCCAGGTAGGTGACATTTTCTGCCACTTTCTGTAGCGCCAAAGCATGTCGCCCAGGATCTCCCGACCAGATGAACCAAACCTTTGAGTCGATAGGTGTGAAAGATGGCATCCAAAGAGGTTGCTTCAGACGATTCTCGGGGAAGTACTCCGTGTTAGCCTTAACAATATCGTTCACGGGAACAAATATTGGAGGAACGTCTCTCCCGTCTGTTTCGGATATCATCGCAGGGTTTGCTTGTATCTGGGGTGCAGGCAGTCCTTCTAGCCACTCCAAAGCAGCCCGAGCCCTCTCACCCAGGTCGCATTCCTTATAAGCTGCCACAAGAGCTGCAAATAGCCTGGATGGATGAGGTGGCCATTCAACAGCAGTCGGATCATGAAAGGAGGCGGCGAATACCCTGCCTGTTAAGTATTCCACTTCGAAGGCTAACATTTGCTCCTCAGCGAGACACCCTCGCAGCCTCGATCAGTCTGGTTTCGGGGATCAGTTCGATGGAATCTTCTTGCCAAGGTAGTCCAAGAGACTTGGCGTTTTTAACTGCATCTGCATATAGTTTGTCCGCTGCTACAGCATCCAGCTCGAAGAGCTCGATCTTTCCATCGTTACCGATCAGCTCGAAGGAGGTGTGTTCATCCGGAATAAGCAAGCAGCGAGACCTAAGATCATAACCCTGTTCTTGCAGATGACAAAAACCTGTCAGTGCCAGCGCTGCTAATACGGTGCGAGCTGCATTGTTCAGTTCGGTTTCAGTCTTCTCTTTTCCTTTAACCGGGAAGCTTAGACGCCGGAGTGCGGGGAAAGATAGTACCATTGTCTGGACGGCATAATCAATAGTCACGCCACCAGGCAGCACATCGTCTGGCCGGATTTGCTCATTTTTTGTTCTTATAGGCTTACCGTCCTTGGGATTGTAGCGTACTAAGTCGGGGGTGACGTTTCCAAGATTTAGTTCTGATAATTTTTTATACTCTTTGGGTTTCCCCTTTTCATCAAGCGCAGCCTTTTCTGGGAATATTGTCCAGCCGCCATCATCTGGCATCTGATAAAGAGCTGGGTTAGAAAGGACTAATGGGTCTATGCGAGATCGTGTCCTCACACCTGCTTCCGCGTTTACGCCTATGATCTCCGAAACAACCGCTCTCTGGAATCGGTTTCCTCCCTTTCCTTCCAAGTTTCCAGAATCCCAAACTCCAAAAATCAGGGCATGTGGGCAATATTGGAATAACCCAGTTGCATTGCGCGTGGTTGAGCTGATAAATGCCTTTCCAACCTCAGAATCACGGAATCTTACTCCATCAAGCTTACTCTCGCGGAAAAGAGCATCTGCAATACGATGTGGGGCATCCAGTGTGGTGATGATACCCACATCTGGGAAATTTTCGGTGAGGTCTATCTGCAGCAGCGGTAGATGCAATTTTTTAGCTTGATATGCCCGTAATAGTGCTTGCTCCATACGATTAGCCTGAGACTGTACCGAATCCAGCAGTACAGTATCTACCGTCTTGTCCTCGGCAAGACGTCTCTGCTCCCAAGCGTATATGCCACCTACATGAGTTGGTGGGAAGATTTTGCCTCCTGGTCCCTCGGCAGGCATTAGGCGAATTTTGTGACGGATCGCAGCCGTATTGCCTGCGAGAGCAGTTCTCAATTGTTCCAAATTTAGATTCATCATAAAAATTTGGCATAGTCCACATACTATTAATCTTTTGCGGCCGGGCTAAAATGTATACCACCAATTGGCTGTAGTCTCTGAAGACAATTCAAGCAAGATCCAAGAAAAATTGGATTCACCTGTTGATTTATCAAAATCTACGAGAAACGCTACAAATCAATGGTGGGCATGTTGAATGGTGATTTGCTATCGTTGCTGGAACCATCTGGGGTGGATCCATGTGTATTGATTTTATTTCAGACATCGAGGACGCACCGCTGTTCAGCTCATTTCAGCCTTGTTTCCACCTGCAGATCGCTCCATAGTTGCAATTCTGACAATGTTGACCTGGGTATGGCGTGAAGTCTTTTGTTATTATGCCGACAATGTGCTTCTCTACTGCCTCTTTTGCATCAGCCAGGTGGTGGTCGCTGACCCCTACATCCCTAAGAGAAGCGTCATCTAGATAAGCCACCGATCCCTTGGAGACCGTCTCTCCTGTCATGCTCATACCAAGAGCGTACATCTGAACCTGAATGGATGAGTCGTCGTGAGTTGTGCTGTCTTTAGAGGTCTTATAATCCCGAATCTCAATGCAGTTGCCATCATGGATGAGGACATCGATTCTGCCGGTCACGGTGGCTTTTTGAAGCGGGAACTCTACTCTCGCCTCTACCTCCTTAATCTGCTTCATGTCTTCTGCCCGCTCTTTTACAAACTGGATCAGTTTGTTTCGGGCAGCCTGTTGAATCTCTTGGCTTCGATCACTGACTATGAAGGGCAAAAAAAAGTGATCATCTAATGCGGTTTCGATGGCATTTACAGGGCTGAGCCCTTGCTTCTTAATCATATCCGATGCCAGACGGAGGCAGAAGTGAAGGGTCTTGCCATACCCAAGATATTCCGAGAACCCTGGCCTGTATCCCCATATGTGGTTCAATCTATAGGAATAGGGACAAGTCTTGTAGGCGATTATATCCCCGGCGCTGAAGGTCTGGATATCCTCTGGATCGGCCACTTTGGAGATCATATATGCGGGAAGCAAGTCGTTCTCCGATAGATCAATGTATGATCCTCGTGGTAGATCCGAGACAAACGAACTCTCATATACATCTTTCCTCGCTCCGTTAAACGAGCTGAAGACGAGCACATCCTTCGACCGGGTGGCAGCCACATAGAAGAGCCTGCGTTCATCCTCGATTGTGCCTTCGTACCTCGCTGCATCAAATAGGTCTCTTCCGATCATGACCTTTTTCTGTTTTCCTGTATTTTTTGATGGGAACCGGTTTGACATCAGTGCCGGCATGAATACAATCGGCCACTCTAGCCCTTTAGCTTGGTGGATGGTAGTAATCTGAACGGCATTGATCCCCTGGAGGTCTTCACCTATCAGCTCGCTGTAGGTGCCGTTGGCGTGGCCTGTGATATACTCGAATAGCCCTTCCGTGTCTCTGATCCAGTCTCGATCATTTCCGCCCAGCATGGCGGCGGTCTCGTAATCTGTGAGGATAGTATTGAACCTGCCCAGGTTGGCCATGATAACGGCCTGGTTAGGATCTTCTGGGTCGAGAGCTAGGTAGCCCAAGATATTCAGAAGATCTTGATAGGCTTCCGTGAAGTGTTTGAACTTGCCAGATAGAGTCTCATTCTTCCACGTTTTCAGCTTGTCTCCGATATCTTTTGGCAGCGAGTATGAAACTGCTGCCTTCCAAGCTCTGATGGCGAAAGGAAGCATATCTTTTCCGTCGATGACTGGATCTGCTCTCCGCGGGTCTAATCTCCAATGGGATTTTTCGAACAGCCAGGAAAACAGCATGCCTACAGCCCGGGCCTCGTCCTTTCTGAACAGCCCTACGCCACCACCGATGATTAAAGGGATGCCTCGATCCCGGAACACATCGATGAAGGGGGGCGCGGACGTTGAAACGCTTCTAAGGAGAATGCCGATATCGCTGTATTCGCAGAGCCCTCTGTGGATATAGCTCTCTATTTGGGTAGCTATCCATTCAGCCTCTTTTGCCTCACTGCTCGCAACCAGATGAGCCACTATACCGCTATCCGTTCTCGTTGGCTCTATATGGTCGTACAGGATGGTCTCAAAACCGTCTGCGAAGGAGTTGGCTAGGTTGATTATGTCCTTTCCGCTCCTTCTGTTTTCGGTTAGGTAGATGGTTTCTGCATCGGGATAGATCTCTGCAAAATCCTCGAAACAGGTCTCGTCTGATCCGCGCCACTTGTAGATCGTTTGCCTAGGGTCGCCTACTACGAATATGCCGGCGTTTTTGCCTATGAGCCGGATCAGCTTCTCTTGTGCTCGGTTTATATCCTGATATTCGTCTACAAGAAGATATTTGATGTGCTTTAGAGTATCTGGTTTTTCTTCAAGGTTCTCGACGGCCAGACTTATCATCCGGTCGAAGGTCAGGCGCTTATTCTCTGCTAATTTGGATTTGTACATGTTGAGCTTTTCGAGGAACACCGGAGAGCTCTCCCGGAGGGTTTCCTCACTGATAAGCTCTCCTTCGACAACCTTGACGGTCTCAAGAAAGTTTTTGCAGTTTCGGATATAATTTCCCGAATTTGCAAGTCCCAGGTCCTTGCCCACTATCGATAAGAATGCCCTCTCCTGGTTCTCGTCAAATGAATCGTGGTTGCCGTAATTGAAGTAATCTGTAAGAAGTCTGTAGCAGTAGCCATGAATTGTACCCACATAGAGATCTCCAATGCGGGCGCGAAGATCATCCCGGCCCATGTCGTTAAGTCGGTCGTAGATCCTGCTCTTCATGCCCTGGGCGGCCTTATCTGTGAAGGTGAAGGCCACAATGGCGGCCGGATCGATCTCCTCATAGATGAGATGATAGACAATTCTCCGGGTTAACGTCTCGGTCTTGCCAGCACCCGCACCAGCGATAATTCTTATATGCCGCTTGTCGCTGAGAACTGCTCGGCGCTGGTTTGGCGACAACGGCTTTGGGTAACTTAGTATCTTCTCTTTCTGTTGGTCTTTCTCCATTGTAGTTCCTGCATGGACGGCTTACAAGCGGGACATAGATGCATCTTTCGGTATTTACTCCGCATGATTGTGGGTCTTATGTAGGTCCAACTGTTTTGGAATGGGGCTACGTTCTGGGAGCCTTGCTGGCCTTGAGCCCCTGGCGGAAGACTCCTTTATGCCCATCTTGATGCTCTTGAAGCATCTCCCTATTTCTAATCCCCCAGGCAGAATGTCGCCGGCCATAGTCCTTCCCCGCACTCTGCCGGGCTATTCTTCTCTTCAAGCCTCCTCTGGATCATTTCTTCCACATCTGCAGGCCGGGCATGGAATACTTCGGCTAAGATCTCTTTGGCAGTCTGGAGTTCCAAGATCTTCTGGCCTATCATCGGCATGGGTTTGATGTGGCTTCTCTCAGCTCTCCAGGGCCACTTCATGAGTATGCCTCCAGTGTTTTTTGAGCTACTGGCATCTTGGGGTCGGCTTTTGCTCGGCCTTTCGCGGGAGCACCAGGCATTTCATAGAGGCAGAATACCCGGTCGGCCAGATCGGTTATCTTCTGCCGATGGGGGTCCAGCGCCGGTGCATAGAGCAGGATGGTGGCCTCCCTGGAGGTCTGCCTGAGGGCCTGGGCCAGATACTCCACCATCTCTCCGGCATCCTCGTAGAGCAATGGGTCATGCTCCACGATCAGGAAGCTGTGGTGGTTCTCTTCCAGGATGGTCATGAGCTGGAAGACTGTGAAGGCGCGGCGCACCTCCAGCTGCGTGATGTTGCGGTTCAGCTGGCTGAGGATGCGGGAGTAGTTGCCGCTGATGAAGAGGATCTTGTAGCGCTGCAATTCCAGGTGGCTGTTCAGGGCGCCAGCCAGCATATCCACGGGGGCGATCAGGATGCTGAAGGTCTCGGAGAGCAGGGAGACGGTGGGGGTGGAGTTCGATTTCCATGATAGGATATGGGTGGCTCCGGGGATATGAGGGCGAGGCAAGGGGGCGGGGCGAAAGTGAACGAAGCAAGCTGCAAAAAGAGTGGATTTGAAACGGCTGCGGCACTCCCCACAAAGCATGCGCGGGATTTTTGTTAAAAAAATATAGTATGAATAGTTAGAATCGCATATCATAGAATGAAGGTAACTTCAGTTTGGTGCATAAACAATATGCTCATCACTCCAAACTTTTAAGAAAGATTAATAGCCAATTAACTCGCAATGCACTATGCATAGGAGGACGCAAATTATGCGGTATTTTATAATTATAATTTTAGCCTTTATGTTTGTAAGTGTGATTAGTGCGGCATAC
>JBAQXX010000045.1:0-6156 GCA_049299735.1 Methanothrix sp.
CATGGTCATCGAGCATCAGCCATTGAGGTCAATTTGGGGGATCCGCAGACCGTGTACGGCCTCGCCTTCGCCTATATGGAGCTGGGAGACAAGGAGCCGGCCCAGAAGCATTTCCAAAAGGTGCTGGAGATGGAGGCACCCGAGGAGCTGCGCGGCCTGGCCAGAGATGGGCTGCGAAGGATTGCGGCCCGAGAGCTGAAGGCCAGGGGGCCACGCATGGATGCGGTCTTCTATCTGCTGGATGCCATGCGGCTATTTCGCGGGAGGTCGCTGCCGGAGATCAAGGAGATCACCTTCGAGATCGGCATGCTGGGCAAGTACGGGCTGGATATCAACGATCCCCAGGAGAGCCACGTCCTGCGGGCGCTGCCGGGGAGGACGTTCTCGGCGCTGCAGCTCATCTGCATCATGTATGCCGGCTTCAAGAGGATCGAGCCGGGGATGGATATCGGGGTGGAGTTGGGCGAGGAGTGGGGGATGGCGGAGAGGCTGGGGTGAATTCAATGATGCAATTAAAATTAGAAAATTGGAATAATAATAAATTCAAATTCAATGGTTTAGTAACCCAACTTGTCAGGTGAAGTAATAGGTTTGACCCAATTTGCTTCATTACGATTTGGAAGTGGTCTAATGGGTGATTGATAAATACCATCGTAGTTGAGCATTTTAAAGACTAAACGAAGTAAAATATCATGAAGGTGAGACCTAATTATGTTGATCTCCTTCGGGTCAAATTCATCTCCATAAAAATCCAAAAATCCTTTGTGCATTACAACACCTCTGCAATGGGATATGTATCTAATCCAGCTCTTTCCACTTCTTGATGTTTGATAATAATTTTCTATTAGAATTACATCTGGTAAATCGAATAATTTTAATAAATCGCTTAAACTTAACCCAAAATCGCTCGTAGTTGCAGCTGGGTTCGAACTTGTTCTGTTGGCGATTTCTTTTATTGCTTGACTTTGTTCATCATTTGTTGCAGCGCTCGATATAGCCATAATATCCATTCGAGCTTTTTTAAGAATTTCTTTAATTTTCATTTGTAGATTTGTATTTAAACGCTGATTTAGGTGCTGAGTTTTTAAATCGAATGTCTCGCATAGACAATCCAAGGCTTGAAACAAATGAGTCAATTTTTCTTCTGTTGTTAAATTTCGAGAACCAGCTCGAACTAGATGCTTTAATGTAGCGATCATGTAGGAATTTCCTAAATGCAAAAGGGACTGGCTTTGAGCAAGGAGCGTGGATATCCCAGGGTCCCAAAATTCATCTATTGCGACATGACCTTTGAAATAAATTGGATTATTGAATTCAGCATGTATGCGCTTAACAAGATCTCCATCTGCCGCTCTAAACTCTATCCATGGGCTCCCTATTTCTGTCCCTGTTGCAAGTCCGAGCAGTTCTAAAAAATCTATTGGAACTTGTTGATCCAAAGATTCAAAATCTATTAGATTGGATCTTAACTCGCCAACCATTAGAGATGTTAGTCTTTTAGGGCTTTGGAAATTGATTAACTCATCTTTTCTAATTTCATAATCATCTAGCGGCTCAATAAAACAGGAATTGGTATTAAATTTAAATAACTTACCAATATGCTTATCATTCATGCAGAGGGGATGTGTCCAATCCTGCGTATATTTATAAAAATTAGCTATAAAATTGTAAAGAGGAAGCACCCAATATTTTGCTGCTTTGCCTTTTACTTCGAATTGAGATCTCAAAATAAAAAACTTTATTTTATTTGCAAGATTATTAGGAATATAGTGTTTGATCTCAACACCAACACTTGAAAAAATGCCATTTGGGGCAATCACCGAAAATTTAGTACATTGATTTTTCTCTATTTGATTAACAAATTTAACAATTTTTTTATAATCTTCACCAACAGATACATCTCTATTAATGAGTTCAAGTATACTAGGGTCAGCTTCGCCGATTATAGTTCTATACTCCATTTGGATATCTGACTCGCCGGATTCCTTGAATTGAATTTTTACTGGTCCTTCTAAAATAATTCTTGGATTGGCAAATTCTGCATGACCTTCTCCGATATATTCATAATTCATCTCAAACCAATTTTTAAATGAATTTGTCATCGCTAATCCCTCTAAATCCCTTACTTGTTTCACCTAGCAAGCCCACTCCTTGCACAGCAGCTCCGCCTGCTCCAGCACCGTCTGCGTCGCCTTCTCCTGTTTATCTGGTGGGTAGCCGTGCTTGCGCAGCAACCGCCTGACTATGACCCGCAGCTTGGCCCTGGCCGACTCTTTTACCGTCCAGTCGATGGTTGCATTTTTCCGGACTGCTTCAACCAGCTCCTTGGCAATCTGCTGCAACGTTTCGTCACCAAGCACCTTTACCGCGCTGTCGTTTACCTCCAGAGCATCGTAGAAGGCCAGCTCATCCTCACTGAGGCCGAGATCATCTCCGCGTTTGTGGGCTTCTTTCATCTCCTTGGCTAACTTGATCAGTTCTTCGATGACCTGGGCCGCCTCTATGGAGCGATTGTGATACTTGTTGATCGACTGATCGAGCATCTGGGCAAAGGATCTCGACTGAACCAGGTTCCTGTGAGATACAGTTTTGATCTCATCGTTGAGCAGTTTCCTCAAAAGCTCCAGGGCCAGATTCCTGTGAGGGAGGCCCCGTATCTCCTCCAGGAACTCCTCGGAGAGAATGGAGATATCCGGGGTCTTGATGCCAGCCGCCTTGTAGATGTCCACGATGCCATTGGGCACGATGGCATTGGAGACGATCTGCCTTATAGCGACATCCAAATCATCTTTTGTCCTGCCATCGGGTGATGTGGCCTTTGATAGACCAGAGCGGACCGCCTGATAGAAGGCGACCTTCTCACGGATCTCCATGGCTTTTTCGTGGGTTACTACTATGGCGTAGGACTTGGATAACTCGGTGACAGCTTGAATATAGCGGTTCTTGCCGTCCTCCAGAGATAGAATGTGCTCCATGGCCTCGGCAATCGCTGCCAGGCGTTGCTCGGGTGTGCCCTGGAAGAACTTGGCGGTATCGAAACCGTGAAACATGGCCTGGACGACCTCGTACTTCTCCAGCATGAGAGCCACAATCTCTTCCGTGGGGATGCCTGTCTCTCCTCGGTCGCCCTCGGTGTATTCGGCCAAGGCATGCTTCAAGCTCTCAGCTATGCCCAGATAATCCACGATAAGGCCGCCGGGCTTGTCCTTGAAAACACGGTTCACGCGGGCGATAGCCTGCATCAGGCCGTGGCCCTGCATGAACTTGTCAATATACATGGTGTGCAGGCAGGGAGCATCGAAGCCGGTAAGCCACATGTCTCTTACTATTACGAGCTTGAGAGGATCATTGGGGTCCTTGAAACGATCAGACAGGTCCTTTCTCCTCTTCTTGTTCCTGATATGGGGCTGCAGGTTCGCTTTATCCGAGGCAGAGCCGGTTATGACCACTTTTATTACGCCCTTCTCGTCGTCAGGATCTTGCCACTGCGGTCTGAGTCGGACGATGGCCTCGTACATCTGGGCGCAGATGCGACGGCTCATGCAGACGATCATGGCCTTACCATCGAGGGCCTCCAGGCGCTTCTCGAAGTGCTGGACAATATCTTCGGCGATGAGGGAGACACGCCCGTCCGCACCGGCCACTGCCTCCAGCCTGGCCCATCTGCTCTTGAGACGCTCCTTGATCGCTTCTTCTTCGCCCTCTGTGACCTCTTCGAAGTTGGGATCGATCTTGGGCCTCTCAGCCTCCGAGAGATCGAGCTTGGCCAGCCGGGCCTCGTAGTAGATGCGCACGGTGGCACCATCTTCTACGGCCCTCTGGATATCGTAGATGTCGATGTAGTTGCCGAAGACGTGAGGTGTGCTTTTATCTGTTTTCTCTATGGGCGTGCCTGTGAAGCCTATGAAGGAGGCGTTGGGTAGAGCATCCCGCAGGTACTTTGCGAAGCCGTAAGCGATGTAGGCGCCCTCTTTCCTCTTGACGGTGTGGGCCTTGAAGCCATACTGGCTGCGGTGGGCCTCGTCGGCGATGAAGACGATGTTGCGGCGGTCAGAGAGGAGAGGATACTTCTCCGTATCATCCTCAGGCGAGAACTTCTGGATGGTAGTGAAGATCACGCCTCCCGAGGCCACCTGGAGGAGCGTCTTTAGGCTCTCCCGGTCCTCGGCCTGGACAGGGGCCTGGTGGAGCAGGTCCTGGCAGGCGGCGAAGGTGTCGAAGAGTTGGTCGTCCAGGTCGTTCCGGTCGTTGAGGACTACCAGCGTGGGATTTTGCATGGCGGGATGGACGATGATCTTGCCGGCGTAGAAAGCCATGGAGAGGCTCTTGCCGCTGCCTTGAGTATGCCAGATCACACCTGCCTTGCGGTCTCCACCAAGAGAGGTAGCCTTTACGGTGCATTCCACAGCTTTGTTCACTGCGTGGTACTGGTGATAGGCGGCCATCTTCTTGACCATCTTGTCGCCATCGGCCTCGAAGACTATGAAGTGCTTTATGAGATCTAAGAAGCGGCTCTTTTCGAAGATGCCTTTGATGAGAACGTCCATCTCCGGCTTGCCCTTAGGCGCAATCTCCTCTCCATCGATGGTCCTCCAGGGCATGAACCGGGACCAGTCAGAAGTCAGCGTTCCCGCTCTGGCCTCCAGGCCGTCGGAGATCACCAGCATCTCGTTATAGGTGAATAGAGAGGGGATGTCGTTCTTGTAGGTCTGGAGCTGCTGGAAGGCGGTTTGGATGGTGGCGTTCTCATCAGCAGGATTCTTGAGTTCTATGATCGCCAGGGGCAGGCCGTTTACGAAGATCACGATGTCAGGGCGCCGGTTCTGGCCTTCGATGACGGTGAACTGGTTGACTGCCAGGAACTCATTGTTCTCCGGGTTCACGAAGTCTACCAAACGAGCGTGGTCGCCGGCAATGGAGCCGTCCTTGCGTTGGTATTCCACGGACACGCCGTCGATGAGCATGTGGTGGAAAGTTCGATTGTTGGCTAGTGTCTCGTCAACTCTGTAATGTCGGATAAAGCCGAGATAGCTTTGTCCTAGCATCCTTGGTTGTGAAATGCCAATTAACCTTTGCTTTTTTGTTGTCCCTGAATTTTTTCCATGACGCTACTTCTTTTCTAACAATTTCAATATTGTCGATTCTTCTGTTCAAGCACTGACCCGTGAGAACGCTCAATTCTATCTCGGCAATATTTAACCAACTGCCGTGTTTAGGGGTATATACAAATTCAAACCTATCCCACAATGCCTTTGCTTTATCTGGCGGAAACGCTTCGTAAAGCGATCCTGGGTTGTGTGTGTTTAGGTTGTCCATTACCAAGGTTATTTTTTCTGCGGATTCATTCTGATCCGCGATCTCTTCCACAAAATAAGCCCAATCCAATTTGGTCCTTCTTTCGGTGACTTTTACGGTTCTTGTTCCTGCTAATGGCTCACATGTAATGAAAATATTACATGATCCGCAACGACGGTATTCATAATCATATTTGGCCGTTTGCCCAGGTGATGCCGGGACGGGGACCCTTGTCTCTGCTATCAATTGTTTTGGGGATTCGTCCATGCATATAACAGGATAACGGGGATCAAACGGACGCTTGTAAACGTCCAGCACCAGTTCCATGTTCGCAACAAAGCTTCCATTTTGATCAGGAGGAATTATCCACTCTTCGCGTTGCCATGGTTTGATTTCGTTTTTTTAAAACACCACGCACCGTTTCGTGAGAAATGCTATCGATATAGTTGAGCTCGACAGCCTTGTCGGCTAATAACCTCAAAGACCAACGCGCGAACCCCTCGGGTGGATCACTGCAGCTTAATGCAATCAAATGAGCTTCGAAATCTCCATCTGTCTTTTTGGCATAAGTGCGAATGCATTTTTTGTTGTTGAGAGCGACATCAATTCCATCTTCGACAAATCGCTTCTTGACACGATCAATTTTTCTCATGCTTATTTGCAGAACGCGGGATATCTCTTCATTAGTTGAACGTCCTGTCTGATACTCGCCTTCATCACACCCGAGCAGAATCAGCGCGTTGAGAATTTTTTGAGATTTTTGGTTACCCTTGGATGTAAGCTCTCCCAGGTTTTTCCGCTCATCTTCAGAAAGCGTCACAACGTACTTCTTCATATTCAATTCTCCCAGATTGATTATGA
>JBAQXX010000046.1:0-26071 GCA_049299735.1 Methanothrix sp.
GCTCCTACGCGCCAGATCCGGCTCATGGGCGGGCCGCAGTACTTGCTTCGCATGCTGCAAGGAAGGGCGATTGTCAAGGGCGAAATGCTGCGCGTGGAGATGATCAATAGCAGCCTCAACCTGGCCGTGGTCAGCACTCTCCCGGCCGGCGCGGTGCTCGTAACTTCCGAGACCATCATCAGCATCACCAGAGAGACTCTGGAGGAGCTGGCGCTGCAAGTGCGGGATATCTCCTACGAGGATATCGGAGGCCTTTCCCACGAGATCAGAGAGATCAGGGAGATGATTGAGGTTCCACTGCGCCATCCGGAGCTTTTCGCTCGCCTGGGCATCAATCCCCCTCGCGGAGTACTGCTGCACGGGCCGCCCGGCACGGGAAAGACGCTCATCGCCCGGGCTGTGGCCAGCGAGACCGACGCCAACTTCATATCCATCTCAGGACCTGAGATCGTCTCCAAGTTCTATGGAGAAAGCGAGCAGCGGCTGCGCCAGATCTTCGAGGAGGCCGCAAAATCCGCTCCTTCCATCATCTTCATCGATGAGATCGACTCCATCGCCCCCAAACGCGAGGAGGTGTCAGGCGACCTGGAGAGGCGTGTGGTGGCTCAACTCCTGGCCCTTATGGACGGCCTCTCCTCCCGAGGAGAGGTAATAGTAGTTGCAGCCACCAATAGGCCCAATGCCCTTGATCCTGCCATCCGTAGGGGCGGGCGCTTCGATAGGGAGATTGAGATCGGCATTCCCAGCAAAACCGGCCGGCTGGAGGTGCTGTATGTTCATACCAGAGGCATGCCTCTCGACGAGTCTCTGGACCTGTTAGAGATTGCCGATGCCACGCATGGCTTCGTCGGGGCGGACCTTTATGCCCTATGCAAAGAGGCGGCCATGCGAACACTGGAGAGGGCGCTTCCCGACCTGGATGTGAGCGAGGACATACCAGCTGAGATAGTGGAGAGCCTTCGGGTCACCAAAGAGGACTTTCAAGAGGCTTTAAAGAAGATTGAGCCCTCTGCCATGAGAGAGGTATTCGTAGAGGTGGCGGAGGTACATTGGGATGAGGTTGGCGGCCTGGAAGAAGTCAAGCAGTCGCTCATCGAGGCCGTTGAGTGGCCGCTCAAGTATCCGGAAGCCTTCTCGGCCGTAGGCGTTCGCCCCCCTCGTGGCATTCTTCTTTACGGTCTGCCGGGAACGGGCAAGACCCTCATGGTGAGAGCTTTGGCTACCGAGAGTAATTTGAACTTCATCAGCGTCAAAGGCCCGGAACTGCTCAGCAAATGGGTTGGCGAATCGGAGCGTGCCGTAAGAGAGATCTTTCGCAAAGCCCGCCAGGCGGCTCCAGCGTTGGTATTCTTCGATGAGATCGATTCCATGGTTCCAAGCCGGGGAAGCGGATCGGAAACAAATGTTACAGAGCGAGTGGTCAGCCAATTCCTAACCGAGCTGGATGGGCTGGTGCAGCTTAAGGATGTGGTAATTGTAGCGGCAACCAACCGACCGGACCTCCTGGACAGCTCAATGCTCCGTCCCGGCAGATTTGATCGTTTGATTTATATTCCTATGCCGGACATGCAGGCGCGAAAGAGAATACTGGAGATTAATCTCTCTCGCATGGCCGTCTCCGGTGACCATGCCCAGTGGCTGGCCGAGGTGACTGAGGACTATTCCGGTGCAGACTTAGAGATGCTTTGCCGGGAAGCGGGGATGCTCGCTTTAAAAGAGCATATAAAGCCGGGCACGAAAAGAGAAGAATTGATCATTGATCGGATACTGGTAACACGAGAGCATTTCCAAAGAGCGAATGAGCTTATTAAGCCTCATCTGTCCAAAGGCATGCGAGAAGAATACCTGAAAATGATTCATGATTTCAAAGGGTAATATGGATACAAAGCACCAGATATATAGTCAAGAAGGATTGAAAGACGATATGAGGGCCGAAAAATTGACTTTGCAAGACGAGTCGAAAGAGCTGCTTGGAGATATTGAGTTCAATGATACCAGCAGCATAACAGTGCCTGAAAGCCTCATAGATCATGTGATCGGCCAGGATGAAGCCGTGGAAGTGATTAAAAAGGCGGCACGCCAGAGACGCCATGTCATGCTCATCGGATCGCCGGGAACCGGAAAATCCATGCTCGGCAAGGCCATGAGCGAGCTGCTTCCCGTGGAAGAGCTACAGGATGTTCTGGTCTATGCCAATCCTGAGGATAACAACACACCGCGCGTTCGCGTCGTGCCTGCCGGCAGAGGCAAGCAGATAGTCGATGCTCAGAAGATGGAGGCCAGAAAGAAGGTCCAGACGCGCAATATGTTCTTAATGCTCATAGTAATGGCCTTGATAGTATATGCCTATTATACTGGACAGCTCCTCTTCGGAGTCATTGCAGCAGCGCTCATATTCCTTTCACTGCGCTATATGCTGCCCAAGGAGGACGCCATGGTCCCCAAGCTCCTGGTGGACAACAACAGCAAGAAAAAGGCACCCTATGTTGATGCCACCGGGGCGCATGCAGGTGCTCTTTTGGGAGATGTCCGTCATGATCCCTTCCAGTCCGGAGGCCTGGAGACGCCATCCCACGAGCGGGTGGAATGCGGAGCTATTCACAAGGCCCACAAAGGGGTTCTCTTCATAGACGAGGTAAACACCCTGCGCCCGGAGTCACAGCAAAGCCTGCTTACTGCTCTGCAAGAGGGCGAGTATCCCATCACCGGCCAGAGCGAGAGAAGCTCAGGAGCACTGGTCAGAACGGAGCCCGTGCCATGCAACTTCATCATGATCCTGGCAGGAAATTTGGATGCCGTGCAGGGAATGCATCCCGCTCTGCGCTCCCGCATCAAGGGCTACGGATATGAGGTCTACATGAGAGACACCATGGACGACACCCTGGAGAACAGAAACAAGCTCATCAGGTTTGTGGCCCAGGAGATTGTAAGAGACGGCAAGATACCGCACTTTACCAGGGATGCCGTCTCGGAGATCATGCGGGAAGCCAAGAGGCGGTCGGGCAGGAAGGGCCATCTCACGCTAATGCTGCGAGACCTGGGCGGCCTGATCAGAGTATCCGGGGATGTGGCTCGCGCCAATGGTGCAAACCTGACCGATATGGATCATGTCATTGAGGCCAAGAAGATGGCGAGGTCCGTGGAGCAGCAGCTTGCAGACCGCTACATGGAGCGGCGCCGTGATTACAGCATGTTTCACTCCTTCGGGGACGAGGTGGGAAGAGTCAATGGTCTGGCCGTTATGGGCGACTCGGGAATAGTGCTGCCTATCATGGCCGAGATCACGCCGGCGCAGTCCAAGGAAGAAGGCAAGATCATAGCCACAGGTAAATTGCAGGAGATTGCCAGAGAAGCTGTCACCAACGTTTCCGTGATTATCAAGAAGTTCTTGGGTGAGGACATAACCAAGAAGGATGTGCATATTCAGTTCATCGGCACCTACGAGGGCGTAGAGGGCGACAGCGCATCTATCTCCATTGCCACAGCTGTCATATCCGCTCTGGAAGGCGTGCCCGTCAAGCAGTCGGTGGCCATGACCGGATCTCTGTCCGTGCGGGGAGATGTCATGCCTGTGGGAGGCGTGACGCAGAAGATCGAGGCAGCGGCGAAAGCAGGCATCAAGACGGTGCTCATCCCCAAATCCAACATGGGCGATGTACTGATTGACGAAGCCACCAAGGGCATGATCGAGATCATTCCCGTCTCCAATATGAGCGAGGTCTTCGAGTATGCCATGGGTGGGCAGAGAAATCGGCTGATCGAGAAGCTGAAGAGGTTTGCAACCGATAAGACGATCGGCATCATCCTGCCGGAGACCATATCTATCCCCAGCAGGAGCATCTGAAAATCCATGGCGCCTGAGTTCTACGACATACGCATCCTCCGTGGCAGTAGAACCAGGATTGTCCTGGACAACGGCAAGCTGGAAGAGATCGCTGCGGCTCCCTTCCAGGGAGCGGCGGTGCGGGCCCTCTTTGGAGGCGCCTGGGGTTTTGTGACCACAGATAACGTAACCGGTCTGGGGGAAGAGATCGATCTGGCCAAACACATCGCCAGGAAGATTGACCGGCGAGAGGATCTCACGCTGGCGGCGGCTCCCGTCGGCAGAAGCGTGGCAATTCCCGTCAAGAAAGATCCCAAGAACCTTTCCCTGGAGGAGAAGGTGGCACTGCTGCGAGAGATTGAAGACGCAGCTAAAGTAAAAGGTGTCTCCTCCACTCAGGCCGTATACTCTGAGGTGGATTTTACCGTGCATTACAGCAGTTCTGAGGGCCTGGATCTGGAGTCAAAGACGACGCGCATGGGCTTTGTCATCAGCGCCGTGGCCCACAGAAACGGACTCTACCAGACGGACGGAGAGGGCAGATCGGGCGTTGGTGGCCTGGAGCTCTTTGACCGGGAAGACCCCGTTGCCCTGGCCAGAGGAGTTGGCGAGACGGCGGTAGCCCTTCTGGACGCCGATGCGCCCAAGGGCGGAACCTATCCAGTGATCCTAGATCAGGAGCTGGCCGGTGTCTTCGTTCATGAGGCAGTAGGCCATGCCACTGAGGGCGACATAATCCTGGAGGGTGACTCTTGTCTGGAAGGAAGGATGGGTCAGAGAATAGGCTCAGAACTGGTAACTGTCAAGGATGATCCCAGTTTGATGAACAACGGCTTCTACTCCTTTGATGATGAAGGGAGCCTTGCCCAGGAGACGGTTTTGGTGGAGAAGGGCATCCTTAAGTCGTATCTCAATTCTCGCGAGACCGCAGCGCGACTGGGCGGCGTGCCACGCAATGCGCGCGCCGAAGGCCTGGACCGGCCGGTAGTGCGCATGAGCAACACCTACATCGCCAACGGCGACTGGAAGCTGGAAGAGATCCTGAGCGAATTAGGCGACGGAGTCTACCTGGCGGGCAGTCGCGGCGGCCAGGTGAGCACGGGCGAAGGCGTATTCCAGTTCAATGCCAAGAGAGGCTATCTGGTGGAAAAGGGTGAGAAGACGCGGCTCTTGCGAGATGTGTCCCTATCCGGCAAGATTCTCGAGACCCTGCTGCATGTGCGAGCGGTGGGGTGCGACCTAAAGTTCAACAGCGGGCGCTGCGGAAAGGCGGGACAGCTCGTGCCCGTGAGCGACGGATCGCCGCACCTCTTGGTGGCAGAGGCGACGGTGGGCGGAGCGGGATAGGTTTTCTTTTTTTATAAAAATTGTTCTGCCTTCTCATGCAAGGCTTACACATCACTTCTGCATTCTTTTTGGTCAGACGCTTAAAATTTTTGTCGAAAAGGGGTGACGATTGCGGCGAATAATTCATGTGAATCTACAGGTTTGAAAGATGCTCTATGAATTCGTCCGCATTTTGAAGCGCTTTCCAAGACCTGCCCGAAGCTCTGCTTCTCCTTTTAGGGTATTGGCTACGATGCGCTCATCATCTTCGATCGATCTGTATTTCGTTTCCGGCTTCTTGACAGTCTTTGCCATCATTTATGATCGCCATATATTTACATGGACTCTCTGCTTTAAAGACTTTTGCCGGCTCGTTTACCCGGCTTCCCGCCTCCACAATCCGAATCTCCTCCCTCCGTCAGCCCGTACAGCCGGGCCCCGCGTCGATCTGGCCGCAGCAGTGCCGTCTTCTCGTGAAGCGCTTTCCCCCCGGAGATGTTTATGCAGGGCGAGCATTCTCTCCACCAGGAAGACCATGAGGTCGTGGCGGGCGACGTATTCTGAATAATCCAATAATTAAAAATTATTTTTTAAGATAAGATATAACTCGTTCTGCCCTGATCAAAGCATCCTGAGACATTGAAGACAAACCGTTGATTGAGTCGTCATAATCTGCTCTATTGCGATGATTTCGCAGACGTCTTAATTCTAAGGCCAATTTCTTTCCGTTGCCTCTTTTGCCCAAGCTGTAGAACTGGCTAATGACATAACTATGGACGCTTTCATCGGGAATGGGCTTTTGTTCCACATCTCTTAGATGGTTTCTCGCGATACAAAAGGCCGCATAATATGCCCTGCTGATTGATGAGCGAAGCCTAGCCTCATCATTCTCATCAGATGGTGCCAGATATTTTGCCAGGCTCAAGTAGCAACACCAGTCGAAGCCTATTCGTACTCCACCTGGATGAGCAGCTTTGAGTCTGACGCATCAGAGGCATTGAGCCACCAATTATCGTCCAGTTGATCCAGTTTATCAATGGCGTCTCGTGGTGATAGATCGGTGCAGATGTATATCACCAACTGTTTTTCGCCAATCTTGTCTGGATCAGTTACTACTTCTAAGAATAGGATCTCTGAAGGGAAAAAATTTCGTATTCGATGGTGGGCCTCCTTCAGCAAAGGCAAAAGATGCGGATTACTGCCGACAAAGTCGTACACATCTTTCACTGTCTTTAATGTATATTTGTTATTGAGGAGTACCATGTCATGATTTAGCTTGGTATCCCCTCTATCTCCGACATCCATTTCAGTGATCATCTAAATTTCTCTTCGCCGGCAAGAAATAAATAGATTTCATCGGCAAGGAAATCAACTGCACTTAGGGCGTCTACTTGCTCGCCTTCCGCACAATCCTGATCTACCCCTCAGTCAGAGCGTACAGCCGGGCCCCGTCAATCTGCCTGTCCATGGTCTCGATCTGCCGCTCCAGCGCCGTGTTCTCGTGAGGCGGGCGGGCTTCGGGGAGCTGTTTATGCAGAGCGAGCGTCTAGCGCCACCAGAAGGGCGGCAGGCGATCGGCAGGTAGAAATCATTAGGAAGGGTGCAGCATCTTTTTAACGATCGCAAGGTTAAAATTGCTGCAGCCTATTAGTGGGATTAGGGGGAATAGTGTAACGTGCCGTTTACCAAAGTCGATGAAAAAGGCAGAATGGTTCTACCTAATGAGATCAGGCGTAAGATGAAAATCGCTGCAGGGGATGAATTTATTGTGGACGAGGTCGGACCGGACACAATTTTAATTAGAAAAGTGGATGTGAGAGCAATGCTCCAGGATGCGATTGAGCGTGCCAAGTCCGTAGACCTCGACAAGCTCCAAAAAGAGATGGATGAAGAGGGAAACAGAGTTGCCAGAAAGATGTACAAGGTTCTTGATTGACTCTGATGTGGTTCATGCTACAACCTGTCTTCATACCGCAGCGGTCTTAATCACAAATGATAAACATTTTGATAAAATAAGATATGAAGGCCTCATAAGAGTTTGGAGCATCTCCAAGGCCATTAAGAATCTACTTTGAAAACTGGCGATCGAGGCCTTCAATTCTGTGGACAATCACGATTCCTCATCAAAGTAATCCGTATCCAGCCTTTTTATCTCATAAATGGCATCTGCCGCCACACCAATACCAAAATCTATCATGAGCTTGGCAAGATCTTCTCCGTCGATCAGAACGATTTTCTTTCCGATCCGAGTGACATAATCCAATGCCTCCGGAGAGAACTGAGATGTTGTGATCAGCACGCCTTTTCGTGCTCTGTGGCCTTCCAAACTTCCAGCAAAAGCCTGCACGACTGGGCGGCCTACGGTGCCATCCCATCTTTTGGCTTGCAGATAGATTGCATCCAAACCCAGCATATCTTCTTTTATAATACCGTCAATACCGCCGTCGCCACTCTGGCCCACAGCTTCACCCGCGTCTTTGCGAGAGCCGCCGTAACCCATCGCAACCAGAAGATCCACAACCAGATGCTCAAAGAATCGAGGGGAACTGTTCTTGATACAATTCATTAGCTCCTGAGACAGATCTCGTCTCATCTCCTGGTAGCCTGCGTCCATGACCTCCCGGGGCGTGCGGATGTTTTCAGTATTGGTTTCACTATGGTTTTCAGTTTGACTTTTATTGTGGCTTGAAGGTCGTTGAAATTCCCTAAAATCTTCATCTCCATGTGTCATTAGGAATTTTGTATCGATTTTTGATGGATTTGACTTCAGAATCTCCAAACCCCGTTCGGTTATCTTGAATCTTCCACGCCTTGTGCTTTCAAGGAACTTAGCCTTCCTTAGAAACACGATTGCCCAAGCGACACGACTATCGAATTTGGTTTGTCTTCCACTCGGAAGCATTTCTTTTCGATCAGATTCGGTTATGCCGAAGTGACGAGAAAGTGCATCCGTCGCTTCGCTCTTCATATGCTCTTCTTCATCCGCTGTAAATTTCAGCAACGGGAGCATGAAGCTTTGAAAATCAGGAACAACCATTATCGAGCCTCAAAAGCAGTTTTTTTGCTCTGCGATCCTTCTACGATTCTTATCTCCTCCTCAGTCAGCCCGTAAAGCTCGTAGACCAGGGCATCGATCTGCCCGTCCGTGGCCTCGATCTGCCGCTCCAGCGCCGTCTTCTCGTGAGGCGTGGCAGCTTCGGGGAGCTGTTTATGCAGGGCGAGCATTTGTTCTACCAGGAGGGCCATGCGATCGTGGCGGGCGACGTCGGCGGGGTCGGAGAAATCGATGGTGCGGATAGGAAGTTGTTCGATGTATTGGCGATTATAGGCATAATAACCACCACGGAACCTGCTACTAATTGCCTTGAGATGAAAGTCGAGTAGGCGAGAATTTAACAAACCTAACAGGTATTCATACGAAAGCCCATACTTGGAGCTGATTAATATTCCGTATCCACCACCCCCACCCCCACCTGAGCCGACAAAATAGATCTCGCCTTTTTTATCAAAGGTGTATGACGCGCTGGATGCAATGGATGGTGTGATAATCTTTGGCTTTGCAAACGAGGTGATACTCTTTGGATATACGTATCCATACCATCCATCACGCTGCATCTTTCCATGTTCTCTATTGCATAATGTCTCTCTATTGATGTTTAAGTATTCCCATGCTAGAGGGTACTGATTTTCAAAGGAATGGGGTGTGATAAGAACAGACTTTCCCGCCTCTTCGGACTTCTTTATATCGTAGGGGAAAAGAACCACTTTAGATGGCTGAGCAGAATATCGTCTAATATCACGAGATCCTTTGCACAATGGCCAGGTAACGCCTGTTTCCAGATCATGTTCACGACTTGTAGCGTTTGACCGTACACATACTCGCTCTCCTCTATTGCCTAATGGTATTAATAGATATACGGAGTCCGCACTCGTAACAAGTCCTTGGAAGATCTTATCAGCCACATCCTGTAATTTTACTGGCATAGACTTCAGCTTATTCAATAATTGATTATTAGTACCGATACCGAAAGCCCATTCATCGCTAGATACGATATCTGATGAAATCTTACATTTATCGGCGATATTAGTGTTTTTCCACTCATCAAGTTTTTTCACTTGGATCAGATTAAAATAAGACTGTTTAGATCTCTCAAGTATTAAAATGCAAGTATAAGTCGTTACCCCATTAAATATCTGCAGATCTCCAAAATGAACGATCTCAGACAGATTCTCTCCTTCCGATATTATGGACCTCAAGGGTTGCCCATATTTGGAGTTAAAAAATTTATGAGGGAGAATGAAACCAAGATGTCCGGTATCGTTTAGCAGATTCAAACCATTCTCAACAAAGATAACATAAATATCATAATTGCCCCTACTAGCGGAAACGTATTTTTTTTTGTAATATTCCACATCTAGTGGTGCCCATTCCTTCATTACTTGAATTCGAATGTACGGCGGATTCCCGACAATCGCATCGAAACCGCCTTGCCTCATAACCTCAGCGAATTCCTTGTCCCAGTCGAAAGGATTGATCCTCGCAATCTCCTCCGGCCCCAGGCCCGGATTGTCCGCCAGAATGTCCCAGCCGACGAGAGAATTGCCGCATTTGATATTCCTGCTCAAATCCGGCAGCGCCCTTTCCTGGAAGAGCTTGAGCTGCTTGGAGATCGTCTCCTCATTCTCGCCCTCCAGCACCTTCAGCAAGAGAGAGAGCTTGGTCACCTCCACCGCCTGCCGGTCGATGTCCACACCGAAAATGTTGTTCAGCAAAATTCGCTTGCGCTCAGCCGTGGTCAGCTTCCACTCGTCGCCCTTCCCCAGGTAAACGGGCAGCTCCGGCTCCCGGCTGCGCCCCTTCTTGCCCTTCGTAGGCGCAGGTGCGGGAAGTAGCCTCTTGATATCCGACATCCTGCCGCTTTCGATCAGGGGCACCAGATTTTGAATGTACCATTCCTTATGCCAGTCTAAGAGGTGCTGATAGGCCACAATGAGAAACGATCCGGACCCGCAGGCTGGGTCGAGCACTCGCAGGGCCGCGGCTTCCGGCAGAGTCTTTCCTTCCAGAAGCGGCGTAATGGTATTTTGCACAATGTACTCGACAATGTAGGCAGGCGTGTACTTGACTCCGCCCGCCTTCTTCACCTCTGGCTTGTCCTCGACAAGGGCATTGTGGCCTTCATCCAGCCGTATGACCTTTCCCAAAAACTGCTCGTAAATCTGGCCCAGGATCTCGGCGGGAAGGACTGAGAACTCGTAAGGGCTCTCCGGGAAATAGAGGCGCTTGATGATCTCCTTTAAGGTTGCATCATCGATCACCAGGCCCGGCGTGATGGTATCGGGATTGTCCCGGCCCGGCTCCTTGCCGAAATGAAAGATCCCAGAGTTGTAGCGATCGTCCGCCTGCAAGAACAGCTCGCAAAGCCTCGGATAAACCCTCTCGCCGCTCAAGAGGTCCTTCAGGCGCATGTATCTCTCGATGCCCCGGTCCTCGCAGATGCGCAAGAATATGATCCGATCGATAATGGTTTGAACTGCATAGTTGAGGCTTGCCGTGTCCAGATCGGGATTGTGCCGGGCGAGGCTTTTGGCCAGCATCTCCCGCCAGGCGGATATGTCGTCCAAAAGGGCAGCGTCCACCCTCTTCTCGCCCCGCTTTTGCGGCAGAGCTTCCACATATTTATCAAGCGATCCACTGAGCACCGCCTCCCTGGAAAAGAGGGCGGCAATCTCCGGCCACTTCTCAGCATATTGGTCGTACCGGAAATACAGGAGACGCGATTTTGTGGATTTGTCATCCTTGGAGGGCCGCGCCCGGCAGTAGTAGACAGAGAACTCCTCAAAGTCGGTCAGAATGGAGATGGCAAGATCAGCAGACCAGGCATAGCGCCTTATCTGGTAAGCGGGATAGACACCGGATTCGATATTTATGGAGGGCCTCTTCACTTCCACGAAGAACTTTCTCTTGTCGAAGAGACGAAAGCTGTAGTCGGGATTCTTGATCTTTCCCTCAACATCGACCGCATCCTCTTCTTTGACCTCTCTCTTATCGGCCCGGCATTCCTGCTTGTGGTAGACATCCCACCCCAGCGCCTCAAAAAAGGGATTGATGAACTCCGTCCTCAGTTCGGTCTCATTGTACTGGCTGGATCGATAGATATCCTGGTCGCGCTCGAATTTCTCTACCAGCTCGACAATCTTTGCGGGTGCCTGTGCCTCCAAAAATTATGCCCTCCTGCGGCTTCTTTAATCGCTCTCACGAAAAAGCTTGCGGAGGAAAAGCATTCTGCTAATTTATGCAAGAATTGAGGCGCATTCAAAAATGCCTCGCCCCCTTGCAGAAGCAATCATTCCCGGATGGACGGTTGATTGAAACCTAACCTAATCCGGCCTTTCGAATTCCCGGAGCATCATCTCCACCTTGAGCTTGATGTCAGGAATCTCGTTTTTAACAACATCCCAGACGATTCCCTCACTACTCTCCTCTAGAAAACTGATCTCATCGAGGATGTGCTTCAAAAAAACGGAGTCATCCTTGGTCAGCCCATACCACCTCATTTTTTACATAAGGCGCAATATACGGGCTAAGAGAGTCAGGCGTGACCAGCTCCACTCTCCTGGCAAATAGGTCTTCAAGAAAGAATGATAATTTCATGAAGTTATCAAAGGTCGGCTCTTCAAATTCCACCATTATATCTACATCACTGGTATCTTTTTCATCTCCGCGAGCAAAGGAGCCGAACAGGCCGATCCTCTTAACATGAAATCTCTTTTTTATCTCTCGTTCATGTCGTCTCAAGATATCAATGATTTTCATATTTGGATCATGCTATAACCTGCGGGCAAAGATTAAAAATCTGCCTCTTTCGGCTTTACTTCACATATTTTGAGCAAGGATATCTTCCGGCTGAAGAGCGAAAACAAAGAAGCTTAAGTGAAAAATAAAAAACGAAAAACGAAAAATGAAACGACCGGCCCTCGCTTCAGGCCGTCTTCATCCTGGCCGCTTCCTCCAGCCCCAGCTCTTTGATGGACTGCTCTCTCATCTTGAACTTCTGAATCTTGCCGCTCACGGTCATTGGGAAGTCGTCCACGAACTTGATGTACCTTGGAACCTTGAAGTGCGCGATCTTTCCCTTGCAAAAAGCCTTGATCTCGTCCGCGCTAGCCGTTGCGCCCTTCTTGAGCTTAATCCAGGCCATGATCTCCTCGCCGTACTTCTTGTCCGGCACGCCGATGACCTGCACATCGCTGATCGCCGGATGGGTGTAGAGGAACTCCTCAATCTCCCGCGGGTAGATGTTCTCCCCGCCCCGGATGACCATATCCTTGAGCCGGCCCGTGATCTTGCAGTAGTCCTGCTCATCGAGCGTCCCCAGGTCGCCGGTGTGCAGCCACCCTTCCTTGTCCACGCACTGGTCGGTGGCCACCGGATTGTTGTAGTAGCAGCGCATGAGCATGTAGCCTCTGGCGCATATCTCGCCCGTCTCGCCACGAGTGACCATCTTGCCGGTCTTCGGGTCCACGATCTTCATCTCAGCATGGGGCATGGGCCTTCCTATGGTCGAGACCCTCTGCTCCAGAGAATCGTCGGTGGAGGACATGGTGATGGCGGGCGAGGCCTCAGTCTGGCCGTAGGTGATCACCACCTCTCGCATGTTCATGAGGGTGCTCACCTTCTTCATGAACTCAATGGGACAGGGCGATCCGGCCATGATCCCGGTGCGCAGGCTTGAGAAGTCGTACCTGGAAAAATCGGGGTGCTCAAGCTCCGCCACGAACATGGTGGGAACGCCATGCAGTGCCGTGCAGCGCTCCTTCTCTACCGCAGACATGACTGAGACTGGATCGAAGTACTCGGCCGGCAGCACCATTGCGGCGCCGTGCGTCATGGATGCCATATTGGAGAGCACCATGCCGAAGCAGTGATAAAAAGGAACAGGTATGCAGAGCCGGTCTTTATCCGTGAAATTCATGCACTCGCCGATAAAGTATCCGTTGTTCAGGATGTTGTGGTGCGTGAGAACCACGCCTTTCGGAAAACCGGTCGTCCCGGAGGTGTACTGAATGTTGATGGGATCGTCAAAGTCCAGGCTCTCCGCCCTCTCCTGCAGCGTCTCATCCGGCACATCCTCGCCCATCTTCAAAACCTCATCCCAGGTCCACATTCCCGGCTGCTTCTCGCCCCTGATCATGACCGCAGTCCGGAGAAACGGCAGCTTCTCTGAGTGAATCTTGCCCGGCTGGGCAGTCTTCGCCTCTGGACAGACCTCGTAGAGCATCTGCACATAATCCGAGCTCCTGAAGCGGTCCATGAGCAGCAGGGCCTGCGCCTCCGACTGGCGAAGGCTATACTCCAGCTCATGCGTCCGGTAGGCTGGATTGATATTAACCAGGATGATTCCCGCCTTGGCCGTGGCGAACTGGGTGATGATCCATTCCGCCAGGTTTGTGGCCCAGATGGCCAGACGGTCGCCCTTCTTGAGGCCCAGAGCAATGAATCCTTTCGCGGCGCGGTTCAGCTCCTTTTGCAGCTCGCGATAGGTGTATCTCTTTCCCTGGTGGATGGACACAATTGCGTCATTATCGGGATACGCATCTGCTATTTCGTCGAACATATCGCCGATGGTCTTTCCAATAAGCGGTTTTTCCGAGCCGCGAAAAGCATAGCTGTGCGAGACTTTGGCTGGCATGAAACTGCCTTTCAATCGCTAAGGGGATATAACATTATCTCACGGCAGGTTTAGAGATAAATGACCAGATTGTTCGCAGATAGAATGGGTTGTGTCCATAGATCGTTCGTGAGGGAGATTCTGAAGGTAACAGATGACCCGGAAATCATATCCTTTGCAGGCGGACTTCCCAACCCCAGATATTTTCCTGTGCAAGAGTTAGCCCAGGCAGCGCAGAAGGTTCTCTCCGAATGCGGCGAGGCAGCACTGCAGTACAGCACAACGGAAGGTTACCTTCCCCTAAGAGAGATGATAGCAGAGAGGTATGCCAGGAAGGGCGTTAAGGTAAGTGCATCCGAGATCCTGATAACCAACGGCTCTCAGCAGGGACTCGATCTCCTGAGCAAGATATTCTTGAATAAGGGCGACGCAGTTATCCTGGAGCGGCCCACCTATCTGGCAGCAATTCAGTCTTTCGGCTTCTTTGAGCCCAAATTTCACTCCATACCATTGCAAGAGGATGGAGTCGATCTGCAGGCACTGGAGAAGGTGCTCTTGCAAGATGACGCCAGACTGTTCTACTCCGTCCCCAACTTCCAGAATCCCACCGGCATAACCTACTCTTTGGATAAACTCAAGGCCGTGGCGGAAAAGATGAGCGGCAGCAGCACTGTCTTCATAGAGGACAATCCCTATGGCGACCTGAGGTTCATGGGCGAGGATAGGCCATCCATGAGAAATTTCATGGGTGAGAACGCCGTTTTGCTCGGCTCCTTCTCCAAGATCGTCGCACCCGGCATGCGGCTGGGATGGATCTGTGCCTGCGAGGAGATCATGGAGAAGCTGATAGTCGCCAAGCAGGCATTAGATCTGCATTCCAATTACCTGTGTCAGAGGATCGTCCATCAATACCTCAAGGACAACGACATAGAACGGCACATCGCCAAGATCCGAAAAGCCTATCGTGAGCAAAGGGATTTCATGGTGGCGACCATGGAGGAGACATTCCCGGAGAGTGTCAGCTTCACCAGACCGCAGGGAGGAATGTTCCTCTGGGTGACATTGCCGGAGGGCATGTCGTCTCTCGATCTGTTCAACCGGGCTATAAAGGAAAAGGTGGCATTCGTGCCCGGTCAGGCCTTCTTTGCAGATGGAGGCGAAAGCAACACCATGAGACTGAACTTCTCCAACTCAGATAACGATAGGATCCTAGAAGGCATCACCAGGCTGGCAAAGGTCATCAGAGAATCAGCCTGATGATCTGCAGCCTCATGATTTACAGCCCACTTTTTTTTGCCGATTAATTCGTTAATTTGCCATTTTGACCAACAGGTATATAATCCCGATTGATTGTCTAGAAAAGGTTACATTTTCGTCGATTCAAAGAGATTTGTTGAGATGTTTTTTGTAGCAAGTTCGATTCTTTGAATCGATACAAAAGGTAAGTGAATTAAATGTTTGAAAGAAAATATGAGAATAGCGGTAGCGGCAGCAGCAGCAGAGGCGGCTACAATAGTGGTCCCAGAGAAATGACAGACGTAACTTGCTCCGAATGCGGTAAGCAAACCCAGGTTCCCTTCAAGCCGGACGGATCCAGGCCCGTTTACTGCAGCGATTGCTACCAGAAGCACAGACCTGCCCGATCACCCGGCAGATACTAAACCGATTTGATCTATCTGTTTTAGCCGTGAATCGGCTATGTGGGGCTACATCCTGCCCTGCAGATTTCCAACTTTTTGGCATCTTGTAGTTTTGCCTTACAAAGAGCTAGGAGCTAGAGGATTTTGATTGAGCACAAGCAGATCGCAATTCTCGATCCCGCATCAAACACGATGATCGAGGTGGACGAAGGGATAGCTCCATTGCTGCAAATCATCTGGAACTGCGGCATCATTACCTGCAATTCATGTCAAGAAAATAAGCCGGGCATAATGTGGATTGAGTTTCTCGCCGCAAAAGATGCAGAAGCTTTTTTAACGCGCATAGTATCGAGCCTTGACCCCATTAAAAACCCAAAATCCGACAACTGGCTTTACTCCAGAATAACGGGCGCAGATGGTGGCTGGCAATATACCGCCCATCCTCATGATGCCAGAGAATGCATCAATGAAGAGTACGGTTGCATGGAATTAAACGCTGCCCAACCGTGCGAAATTGCTTTATCCATATCCATCCGCTTTCCTGTAGGAGATTACCAAAAACTGCGCGATCTTCTGATGTGAAAAAGCTGCCCAAGTATTAAATAGCTTAGGCTAATTATAATTTATAAATGCCGTAAATCGAAATAGGGTGCTGAAATGACCTGTGATCTTTGTACTAGAGCGCCGGTGGGTGCATGCGTGGGCGAGACGTTCTGCTCGTCCCTCCATTTGACGGACGAGGACGCCTGCAGGCTGGCTGCCGAAACCTGCCTATCCTGGTGGCAGAAGAGAGATGACGAGACTGCGATTGATGATCTGCTCTGGGAGATGTCGGAGAATCGAATTGAAGAGCTGTCTTGTGAGCCTGAGAAGGCCAGGGCGTATTTGGCCGAGAGGAGTTTAGAGCGCTGATCCGGCTCTTGGCTCCTGTATTATTCTATTTCAATTCAAAGGCAAAACACACCTCTTTTATCCCCGTTGCAGCAACGTGCCAATAACTATTCAAAGCATGCATTCAATTTATTATTTATTCCTGCCACAGAAATGGTTGGCAATCGATTTAAAGCAGCAGCGCAGCTAATCAGGTGTCAATAATTGATTCTAAGCCAAAATAAAGTTCAAAGGACATTAAACCGTCTCAAGGCGCACCTTGACAGTAATGCCTTCCTGAGCCAATACAGCTCTGAGCAGCCGCTACGATCTGAACTGCTTAGCCCAGATCAACTGGAGCGACATGCTAAGGCGCTGGCAGAACGCCATGAGGTTGACCCGATGCCCGGAAAGGACAGGCTTTTGCCCAGGCTTGCTGAGAACGAGGCGATCCTGCTGCAGGCAAACGAACTGCTGGCAGAAGCCGAGGCATCGAACCTGCGGATTTCGCCGGCATCCGAGTGGCTGCTCGACAACTTCTACAAAATAGAAGCGCAGATTCGTATGGCCAGGAGACATCTGCCGAAAGATTACAGCAAAGAGCTGCCGCATATGCTAAGAGGGCCTCTGGCCGGCTACCCGCGCATTTACGATATTGCCAAGGAGCTGATCCTTCATATCGATGGTCGGGTGGATGCAGAAAGCCTAAAAAGCTTCGTGGATGCGTATCAGACGATCACGGTTCTTAACCTGGGCGAGCTTTGGGCTGTTGCCATCATGCTCCGTCTGGCACTGATCGAAAACCTGCGGCGCATCTCTTTGCGAATCGCCAAGAGCAGGGTTGACCGCAACCTGGCAGGCTACTGGGTGGATCTGGCTATTACAGCTGCGGAGACGAACCCAAAGAGCATGATAGTTGTGGTGGCTGATCTGGCCAGATCAGATCCACCAATGTCCTGTGCCTTTGTTGCTGAATTTGCCAGACGGTTGGAAGGACAGGGCAATGCTCTGGCTCTCCCAATAATATGGATTGAAGAGCGTCTATCTGAGAAGGGAAAGACCATTGGGCAGATGGTCCAGGAAGATATCCAGCAAGAGGCTGCAGATAAGGTCTCCGTAGGCAACAACATTGGAAGCTTTCGTTTTCTTGAATCCATGGACTGGAGAACGTTTGTAGAGGAGACGAGCGCAGTCGAGAAAGCACTGCACATGGACCCTGTTGGC
The DNA here is from genome assembly GCA_049299735.1 of Methanothrix sp. Lineage (GTDB taxonomy): Archaea > Halobacteriota > Methanosarcinia > Methanotrichales > Methanotrichaceae > Methanothrix. The sequence goes on from JBAQXX010000046.1 coordinate 17,556, forward strand.
ACATACAGCCGAATGGACTTTGCCACCCGGGACCGTTACCGCCACAGTGTTGAGAGGATCACAAAGTGCAGCTTGCATTCTGAGGAAGAGGTGGCACTTTTGGCGGTAAAACTGGCCAGGGAAAGCCTTGCGGCCAGGGGCAGCGAAGATCGAAGTGCACACGTCGGGTTCTACCTGATCGATAAGGGGCTACCTGAGCTTGAAAAGGCTGCCAAAATGAGCCTGCCCTGGCGAGAGTCGCTCAGCAGGACTATTTACCAGTTTCCTCTGCTCTGTTATCTCGGCGCCATAACTCTGGTCACGGCACTCAGCTCTGCTGCGGTACTGGGCCGGGCGTATGAACTGGGATCGGGCGGATGGTGGCTGTTCTTAGCTACCGTCTTTTTGGTGATATGCATAAGCAGTCCTGCGGTCGGCCTGGTGAACTGGCTGGCGACTATGCTGGTCAAGCCTCATGCACTTCCCAGAATGGACTTCTCTTCAGGCATTCCGGAAGAGTTGCGAACGCTGGTGGTGGTACCATCTGTTCTGACCAGCCCCGAAAAAGCTATGGATCTGCTGGAGGGGCTCGAGGTTCGATACCTGGCAAATCGGGATAAAAATCTCCACTTCGGCCTTCTGACCGATCTGGGAGACGCCCCGCAGGAGGTCGTGCCAAAGGATGAGCATCTCTTATCTATGGCTCGCCAGGGAATCGAAGCTCTGAATAATAAGTACCATAACAATAGTTTCTTTCTCTTCCCCCGCCAACGCAGTTGGGACCCTAAGGAAGAGATCTGGAGGGGCTATGAGCGAAAGAGGGGCATACTCGGGGAACTCAACACTCTGCTGCGGGGAGGACCCAAAAATAGCTTCTCTCAGATCGCTGGCGACGTATCGATCCTGCCTGGCACAAAGTACGTCATCACAGTTGACGAAGATACCAAGATGCCCTACGACTCTGCCCGGATGCTGGTGGAGACCATGGCTCACCCTCTCAACCGTCCCAGGTTCGATGAGCATAGGCAATATGTCGTTGAGGGCTACAGCATACTCCATCCTCGCCTGAGCTCCGGCATGCCTGAGGCAGACCGATCCAGGTTCGTAAAGCTTTTTGGAGGCGAGCCGGGAATTGATCCATACACGCGAGAGGTCTCGGATGTCTACCAGGACATTTTCGGAGAAGGATCATTCACCGGCAAAGGAATATACGACGTAGATGCCTTCTCTCAGTCCCTGGGTGGTCGCTTTCCGGATAACCTGATCCTGAGTCACGATCTTCTGGAGGGCAGCTATGCCAGAGCGGCACTGGTCAGCGATGTGCAATTCTATGAGGACTATCCCTACCGCTACACCACAGACGTTAGCCGGAGGCACAGATGGATCAGAGGGGACTGGCAGATTGCCAGCTGGCTGCTCATGCGCGTGCCTGGCCCGGGTGGCTTGATCCTGGACAACCCAATCTCAGCGTTATCCAGATGGAAGATTCTCGATAACCTTCGGCGCAGCCTCGTGACACCTGCCCAGATTCTGCTTCTGATTTTGGCATGGTTGATGCTTCTTTTGCCCTGGTTCTGGACAATTGTGGTGGTAGGAGCGGTTCTGGCTTTGCCGGTACTCGCTTGCATCAGAGCCCTCCTGAACAAATCTGCAGAGATGCCCCTGGATAAGCACCTGCATTATGCCGGGAGATCAGTTGTCAGATACCTGGCCCAGGCAGGTCTTGGCCTGACATTGCTGCCTTACGAGGCATTCTTCAGCCTGGATGCAGTTGTGCGCACCGGTGGGCGGTTGCTATTCACCCATAAGCGGCTGCTGGAATGGAACTCTTCGAGCAGCTCTCAGAAGAGTGGGAATAGCGATCTTGTGGGATTTTACCGGTCGATGTGGATAGCCCCGACGCTGGCCATCGCCATGACCTCATATCTTACGTTTTGGCGTCCTGATGTTCTGGACTTCGTCTGGCCGCTGCTGCTATCCTGGAGTCTTGCGCCTGCTGTTGCTTGGTGGATAAGCTTGCCTCTTGCCTTACCTAAAGCAAAACTTGACGGTGATCAGACCCTTTTCCTGCGCAAGCTTTCCCGGAAGACATGGAAGTTCTTCGAGACGTTCGTGGGTCCGGAAAGCCACTGGCTTCCGCCCGACAACTACCAGGAGGTGCCGCGCTCAGTGGTTGCCAACGGCACATCGCCTACGAATATGGGCTTGTCACTGCTCGCAAATCTGGCAGCATACGACTTCGGTTACATCTCGGCAGGAAAACTGATAGACCGGAACGCCAGCTCCCTTCAAACAATGAAAAACCTGGAACGGTTCCAGGGCCACTTTTACAATTGGTACGATATTACGCTGCTTGAGCCAATGCCGCCCCGGTACATCTCGACTGTTGATAGCGGTAACCTGGCAGGTCACCTGTTGACGGTGCAGCAGGGACAAATCGAGCTTATCGACCGGAAGATCCTGCCGGAACAGGCATTTAGCGGTCTTCAGGATACGCTGCAGATCATAAGGGATGCTGCCAACAAATCTGATGGTCCGGAGGGCAGGGACCGAGGGAAAATGGGGCCCTCTCAGGTGCTTGTGCAGGTTGATCGATTCTGGACAGAGCTGGAGGCGCCACCAGGCAATCTTTCGGCAGCGTGGCAATTGCTGGACCGGCAGGCAAAGACAGTAGCGTTGATGAAAGACAGCTTAGGCTCGCAAGCTGATGCAGATCTATTGTGGTGGACACGCTCATATGAGCTGCAACTGCAGGATCAATTGCAGGACCTGGTCCTCATGGCACCGTGGCTCATGTTGCCCATCTGGATTATGGAGCACCCTCTCCCCAAGGATTTTCCGGCCCGAGACTCGAACGAGCCCACGGGGCTACAAGCTCGCCTGCTCAGACTTGACGGCATTCCATTGCTGCGAGAGGTTCCAAAAACGGCTCGAGAATTGATGCCCCTCATAGATCAAATCAGCAGCTGCTTTTGTGGCGAAGACCGGCAAACTGAAAGAAAGTGGCTGCAAGAGCTTGGTCAGAAGATAATGGATGCGCAAAGACTTGCCGGAGAGAGGATCGCATCCATCGAGAGGCTTGCAATCGACTGTATCGAGCTGGCGGATATAAAATACGATTTTCTATTCGATGAGTCGCGTCAGCTTCTTGCTATCGGCTACAATGTCGATAACTCCAGACGCGATGAGAGCTGCTATGATCTTCTAGCATCAGAGGCGAGGCTATGCAGCTATGTGGCTATCGCCCAAGGGCGGCTTAAGCAGAAGCACTGGTTTGCTTTAGGACGTATGCTCACCACGGCAGGCGGAGAGCTGGCTTTGCTATCCTGGGGAGGGACAATGTTCGAGTATCTGATGCCGCTATTGATTATGCCGACCTATGAGAACACCATTCTCAATCAGACCTACCGTTCCACGGTCAAGCGGCAGATAGAATATGGGAAACAAAGAGGTGTTCCCTGGGGCATCTCGGAATCCGGCTACAATATTATAGATGTCAATCAGATCTACCAGTACCGGGCTTTCGGTGTGCCGGGCCTCGGGTTTAAGCGTGGGCTGGCCAAGGACCTGGTAATCGCACCTTATGCCTCGGCTCTGGCCTTGATGGTTTTGCCCGCAGAAAGCTGCATCAATTTGCAGCGAATGGCAGGCGAAGGTTATCTGGGAGAGTATGGCTTTTACGAGGCCATAGATTACACACCAACACGTCTGACCCAAAACCAAAGAAGCGCAACTGTGCGGTCCTTCATGGCCCACCACCAGGGCATGAGCTTTCTCTCTATGGCTTATGTCCTGTTGGACCGACCTATGCAAAGGAGATTCATGGCCAATCTTGTCTTCCAGGCTGCGGATCTGCTTCTCCAGGAAAAAGTTCCCATAGCTTTGCCCTTCTATCCTCATGCAGCTGAGGCATCGCCATCAATCTGGAGAGCAGGCATGCCGGCACGTGAGAGGTCCATGAGGATCCTCAATGATCCGAATAGCACCTCTCCAGAAGTGCACCTCCTCTCCAACGGCGATTACAGAGTGGTGATATCCGGCAGTGGTGCAGGCTATAGCCAGTGGAAGGATATTGCAGTCACTCGCTGGCACGGCGATATTACCCGCGACAATGAGGGACAGTTTTTCTTTCTCCGCGACCTGGAAAGCAATGATGTCTGGTCGGCAGGATATCAGCCGGTGTGCAAAAATGAGAAGACCTATCAGGCCATATTCCAGGGATCGAAGGCGGGGCTTTTGTCAAGGTTTTTGGGGATTGATGCCAATACAGAAGTCGTCGTCTCGCCTGAGGATGATGTCGAGCTGCGCAGCATCAGTCTAACCAATCGCTCATCGGTCAGACGGAAAATTGAGCTGACAAGCTATGCGGAGGTCGTTTTAACGACTCAGGCGGCAGATGCAACCCATCCCGCTTTTAGCAACCTCTTCGTAGAGACAAAGATCCTGCGCAAAAGATCTGCGATCCTATGCACTCGCCGGCAACGGTCCAAGGACGAGAAGACGCCCTGGATGCTGCATCTAGTAGCAGCGGAGAAGGTCGATCCTGATCTGATTTCATTTGAGACGGATCGCTCCAGGTTCATAGGCAGAGGAAGAACTGTTGCCGATCCTGCGGCAATGACTGGAGAGGTAGGGCTCTCAGATAGCGAGGGCTTTGTCTTGGACCCGATAGTCTCTATCAGGTGCATTGTCACGATAGATCCAGCAGAGACTTGCAAGGTGAACTTCATCACAGGAATGGCAGAGACGCAAGAGCGGGCCATTGAGCTGATCGATAAATACCGCGACGTGCGCATGGCTGAACGCGTCAACAACATGGCCTGGACTCACAACCAGATGATCATGCAGCAGCTCAACATCACCGATGTCGATATTAACCTCTATATGCGCCTTGCCAGTGCAATAATCTATCCCTGCTCAAACTGGCGTGCCAGCCGTAACGTTCTCTTGAGCAACCAGCAAGGCCAGTCCGGTCTGTGGGCTTACGGCATATCGGGCGATATCCCGATTGTCCTCCTTCGCATCAAAGATCGGTCTTGTATCGATCTGGCTCATCAGCTCTTGAGGGCTCACGCCTACTGGCATATGATGGGGCTCGCAGTGGATCTGGTGATCTGGAACGACGAATTCTCAGACTATCGTCAGGAGCTCGATGATGAAATTAGGGGAATGATCTCGGTTAGCACCGATAGCTGTACCAGGGAGCGATCCGGCGGAGTATTCGTAATACACGCAGAACAGATCTCAGAAGGGGCGGGAGTCCTATTGCAGGCAGCTGCTCGTGCCATCTTCACCGATGACCGGGGAACGTTTGAGGAGCAACTCGAACGCGAGAGAAGACTCTCGGCAGCAATCCCTCTTTTGAAGCCGAAAAAGACCGTGCCGGTCGAGAAATACAAGGCGGTTGAGTCTTCAGGCCGGGACCTGATATTCTTCAATGGCCTTGGCGGGTTCACTGAGGATGGACGCGAATACGTAATCCGGATTGCTCCCGGACAGGCCGCTCCGGCCCCCTGGTCGAATGTGATAGCAAATCCAGATTTCGGGACGGTGATATCTGAATGCGGCAGCGCATATACCTGGGGCGAGAACTCCCAGCAGTTCCGGCTGACCCCATGGTATAACGATCCTGTGAGCGATTGCAGCGGCGAGGCTCTGTACATTCGAGATGAGGAGAGCGGAGAGTTCTGGTCTCCCACGGCCATGCCCGCCCGCGGCAAGATGCCTTACACCTGCAGGCACGGGTTCGGCTACAGCGTCTTCGAGCACAAAGAGGGTGGGATTGCATCCGAGCTGTGGGTATATGTGGCAGTAGACGCTCCCATAAAGTTTTGCGTGCTCAAGGTCAAGAATGAGTCCGGCGTTCCCCGCTGGCTTTCTGTGACCAGCTATCTCGAACTGGTGTTGGGAGAGATACGTTCCAAGACCCAGATGCATGTAGTAACAGAAATCGATCCAAAGACGGGGGCCTTCTTTGCCAGAAATCCATACAATACGGATTTTCCGGGTAGGATAGTATTCCTGGATGTGAACGCGGAAATCGACAGCTTCACTGGTGACCGGACCGAGTTCCTGGGACGAAACGGCAGCATGGTCGGACCTGCGGCGCTGGTGCAAGAACGGCTTTCCAACAGAACTGGCGCGGCCATGGACCCGTGTGCGGCCCTGCAGGTCAAAATCGATCTGGCAGAAGGGCAGGAGAGCGAGATCGTCTTTACTTGCGGAACAGGACGGAATGTGGAAGATGCACGCCGCCTGATCAAACGTTTTCGTGGGTCGTATCCTGCCCAGATAGCCCTGAAGCAGGTTTGGAGCTACTGGAACCGCACCCTTGGCGCGGTGCATGTGGAGACCGTGGATAAGGCCCTCGATGTGCTCACTAACGGCTGGCTCCTCTATCAGACGCTAGCCTGCCGCATGTGGGCACGCAGCGGATACTACCAATCGAGCGGAGCCTATGGCTTCCGGGATCAGTTGCAGGATGCAATGGCTCTCGTTTACGCAGAGCCGCGGCTTTTCCGAGAGCACCTCCTCCGCTGTGCCGCACATCAGTTTGTGGAAGGAGACGTTTTGCACTGGTGGCACCCGCCATCAGGACGCGGCGTGCGCACACATAGTTCCGATGATCGTCTCTGGCTGCCTCTGGCGGTTCACCGCTACGTCACAGCTACGGGTGACGTCGGGGTGCTTGACGAGCGCGTTAACTTCGTCCAAGGCCGGCCCCTGAGGCCCGAGGAGGAGGCTTACTATGACCTGCCCACCAGGTCGGAGGAGTCGGGCACACTTTACGAGCACTGTGTCAGAGCCATCCAGAGCAGCTTGCAGTTTGGCCGGCACGGCCTGCCGCTCATGGGGACAGGAGACTGGAACGACGCTATGAACCGCGTCGGCTACCAGGGAATAGGCGAAAGCATTTGGATGGCCTTCTTCCTGTACGATGTGCTCACCAAGTTCAAAGATATCGCCCTAATGCGAGGCGACGAAACCTTTGCAAATCTGTGCTGCAGAATGTCCGATAATCTGCGCCAGAAGATCAAAGAGTCCGGGTGGGATGGCCATTGGTACCTGCGCGCCTACTTTGATAGCGGAGTGGCACTCGGGTCAGCTGCCAGTGATGAGTGCCGGATCGATTCCGTCTCTCAAAGCTGGTCGGTTCTATCTGGAGCAGGAGACCCGGAAAGATCAAAGGAGGCGATGGAGGAAGTTGATCGCCTTCTGGTCAATAGAGATGACTCGCTGATACAGCTCCTGGAGCCGCCCTTCGATAAGTCCGACTCCGATCCCGGCTACATCAAAGGCTACATCCCGGGAGTGAGAGAGAACGGCGGGCAGTATACCCATGCAGCGATATGGGTGATTATGGCATTTGCTGCCATGGGCGACAGCACCAGGGCCTGGGAGCTATTGTCCATAATCAACCCGATAAATCATGGCTCGACCCCGGAAGAGGCTGCGATCTACAGGGCAGAGCCATATGTAGTTGCAGCAGATATCTATGCACTACCGCCGCACACCGGACGCTGTGGATGGACCTGGTACACAGGAGCTGCGGGCTGGATGTACCGCCTCATAGTAGAATCGCTGCTTGGACTGAGGTTGGAGGTTGACAAGCTTAGCTTTTCCCCTTGTCTTCCTGGTGATTGGAAGTCGTTCCGCTTGCATTATCGCTACCGTGAGACATTCTACAACATCACGGTCACGCGAACGGGGCCGGGATCTGATGTAGTCAGTGTGACGGTTGACGGCCAGGTGCAGAGCGACAGGACGGTGCATTTAGTTGATGATCAAAGGGAGCATTTCGTGCAGATCAATCTCGGAGGCGATCGGAACAAATAGCCTCCGAACACGTTTTCTCGATGATAGGTGAGCAGAGAATTAACAAATAATACCCGAGGTTTGCTGCCAATTTAGCAAATATTTGTATCTATAAATCTTACGTGTTTAAAAATGCAGAAAAAAGATGACGCAGGGAAAGAAACGGGACACATAAAAATTGATGCAAAAAAAGTGAAAGGCAGAGACATTGAAATAACAATAATAAGCAAGCAGATTTTGAGATGGAATTTGAAAAAACATTTGCCATTCTATCGCGGTCTGCTTGTCCCTCCTCGTTAAGCTTTGAGTCCATTAGAAATCTTCGAATCAGATTAAAGCAATAGTAGATTGGATCAGCCCCAACATGGGTCACGTGTCCACCCGTACAAATTCTGATCCGGGGTTGGCTGGCATGCTCCGGTGGCTCGATACGCCTGTCCCGAATTTCCCCTGGTACACGACAGGTGGTTCCTTCTACAGCCAGGAGTATAGCGAGGTCACTTTCTCTCCCTATACAGAGTACTATACAACTACAGGTACGCCTGTTGTGGGTGGGATAATAAGCAATCCAACCAAATTCGATATAACGCAGAAGACTCCCTCCAATGTGTACTACGGTGCCGGTGCAGGGTTGCCATTCACCCAGTATGCATCCACAGTGCCATCCAATACCAATGACCTGTGGATTCAGGGAGCAACCAACTGGACACAATATGTGGTAA
>JBAQXX010000047.1:0-24435 GCA_049299735.1 Methanothrix sp.
GCATATCATGCCGCTAGATGCCTATTTTCCATCTATATCTGCGGACATGTTGGTATGGCCGCAGCTTGCGGATTTCATGCATTTGCGTAATACAGCAAGGACACCAAGAAACATTCGGGACTCTACACTTCCTGTAGCGATAACTCTATAACTGCCACGAAAAAACGGGAGCATAATGACCCAGCTCATCAAGACGGCCGCGCTATGCGTGGACTATGATCGGGATCTTCGAGCCCTGCAGGCATCAGGCGCTCTGGCACGGGTGATCCAGCCGGTTTTGAAGATGATAAACCAGAGGCTGGCGGAGGAGAAGCCTGCTCAGGTCGGGCTGAAGGATATAGTTGCCAGTACATGGCTTCCGCCCATTCCAAGCGGCCCATTCAAAAGGTTGCTGGTCAATGAAGCGCGGGCAGCAATAGGCCGGCCGGTGCCTCAGACTCTCTCCATCGAGGTTACAAGACGCTGCGGGGCAAAATGCGACCATTGCCTGATAAAGGAGGGTGAGGGAGAACTCTCCCGCGAGGACATTTTGTGCACCATCGACCAGGCGCTGGACATGGGCACCTGCATCGTCACCTTTACCGAAGGCGACCCTCTTTTGCGGGAAGATATATTCGAATTGATAAAGCACGTCGATCCTGAGAAGGCTGTGGTAAATCTCTTCACGCCAGGTCTTGACATGAACGTAGAGAAAGCAGTCAAGCTCAGAGAAGCCGGGCTTTATAATCTGATCATCGGCGTTTACAGCACCAATCCCGAAGAGCATGACCTGGTAAGAGGTGTAGTCGGTGCTCATGCCAAGGCAATAGAAGCCATAAAGATCGCTCTGCAAACGGGATTGATGGTAACCATGTCCTGTCATATTAAGGCAGGTCAGGTGGATAGAATCTCGGATCTCTACGAGTTGGCCTCCAAATTGGGTGTGCAGGAGCTGTCCGTCTGGGAAGGCATGCCCAAGACTCCTGAGGAAAAGCTGACATTGATTGAGAAGGAGAAGATCATCGACCTTTACAAGAAGATCAACACCACGCAGGGCGGCCCGCGTCTTTTTGCCAATACCTATTTTGAGGGACAATTGATGGGCTGCATGGCTGGGAGAAGGTGGCTGCATGTGACAGTTGACGGCAGCGTCAGAGCCTGTCCTTATTTGCAGGAAAGCTATGCAAATATAAAGGACTCGTCCCTGAAAGATGCCTGGAAAGCTGTGCGTAGCTGCGGGCAGTTTGAGGGATTCGTCTGCAATTGCCCGGCTCAGGATATCTTCGGCTAAGATATTTGCATCGTTTCGTTTACTTTTTCAAGCATCTATATTTATATTAGTATGATTTATAGGCAGAGCCCTGCTAGAATAAAAGTTATGGAAAATTATTAGTAGAGATATGCGCTTATCAGATATGAGGTAGGACATGGGTATCATTAGTGGCCTCAAGGAGAGCCTTGGGACATGGATAAACAGGATATTTAAAAAAAAGAGGGCCAAGATCGGACTTTACGGCCCACCCAATGCAGGAAAGACCACTCTGGCCAACAGGATTCTGCATGACTGGTGTGAGGGTGAAAGCTTGGGAGAGGCCTCCCCAATTCCACACGAGACCCGCAGGGCCATGAGAAAGGAAGGTGTGGTAATCAACGCCAACGGATCGAGCATCGAGCTGGATATAGTTGATACACCTGGCATGGCCACAAAGGTTGATTTCAAGGAGTTCATGGCCTTCGGCCTCTCCGAGGTCGAGTCTAAGAAGAGGGCCAAAGAGGCTACGGAAGGCGTCATTGAAGCTATCAAATGGCTGGATGATTTGGACGGCGTGCTATTGGTTATGGACTCAACCGAGGATCCTTATACTCAGGTCAATGTGGTAGTGATTGGAAACATGGAAGCAAGGAAGCTTCCCCTCCTTATTGTGGCCAATAAGATGGATCTGCCCAACGCCTCGCCTGCTAGAATTAAGGCTGCCTTCCCCCAGCATGCCATGGTGTCGATTTCCGCCCTGGAAGGATCTAATATTGATAACCTTTATCAGGCGATAGCAGCTCATTTTGGGTGATCTTGATGAGAGAAGTGCAGATGGACCTCATCTCCGGGGAGAAGCTGGAGAAAATGACCTCAATGGAGAAGATTCGGCTCATCTTGGACAAGGTCAAAAAAGGCAAGATTGTGGTTTTAGAATGCGGCCTGACTTCTGATGAGGAGGTGCGCCTCATCGAGATGACCATGACCGAGATTAGGGTAGACGAGTTCTCCGGAATAGAGATAGAGAGCTATCCTTCCAAGAAGGAAGGGTCGTTCCTGGACAAGATATTTGGCAGATCCCTTAAGGGCAGGATGACGGTCATCGGCCCTGCCAACCAGCTACGCACCATTGAGAAAGACAAATATCAGATCAGCACCAAGGTCTCCGTGGGGGACTAGATGCCTCATATCTGTACTCGCTGCAGCAACGTCTTCGATTCGGGAGAAGATATCCTGAAGGGCTGCCCTAATTGCGGCTGGAAGAAGTTCATGTTCGTGAAAAAGAAGCCAGGAAATTCAAAGACGCAGATGCTACAGCAGGAGCATATCATAACTCGGGCTATGGGTGTACGGATACCTCCCAGGAGAACGGAAATAGAGCCTATGGCAATAGATGAGGAGACGCCGGCTTCGCAAAAATCATTTCCTGTCGCGACACCCCCACCAACGCTTTGCATCCCTTTAAAAAAAACGCCCGAGGATAACCATCAGTTAGATGATACCCATCAACGTGATGGCAAGCCGAAAGAGAAGACTCTGGAGAGCGTCAAGATAACGTCGCCTGGCACCTACGAGTTGAATCTGCCGTCTCTATTCGAGAGAGATGAGTTGATTATGGCGGTCAAGGAAGGCACTTATTTTATAGATCTCGCATCTGTCTTTAAAAAGAGCAAGAAGGATTGAGAGTTATATCACTTATCTATTCTGATCTCAATTCCTTTCCAGTCCTGGCCAACGCCCCGCAGGGACTGGGCCATAGCGACTGCAACATTGCCGATGAACTCTTGGGTGAAGGCATTTAAATCGATTGCCTTTCCATCCACCTTCAACGAAACTTCCATTTTCTTCCTCTTTAAGCTCCGCCAAATATGGCAATAGGCGGGGTGTAGACGGATGGGGTGGCAGAAATTGCCTGGGGCAGGGTGTAGACTGAGCCGGCCTGGTTGGTTACATTGGTATTTTTAACGGCGAACATGGGCGTGATTGTAACCGGTGATGCACCTTTGATCATAGACGTGCTCACATTGAGCTGTGCTTTCTTTCCCAGGGTGCTGAGATCGAGCACATCGCTCTTCTGGCTGCCTCCCAGAGAGGTTGCGGCAATAGTCGGCATTGTGGGCGATAGCCTGGGCAGAGAAACAGGCTCTATGCTCGGTTTTTTACCTATTGTGCTCAAATCCAGAACATCGGCTGCGCTGGCCGTGACGGCAACGCTTGCCAGGAGAACCGTGACGACGAATAATGTAAGAATCAACTTCATTTCATGAACCTCCATTCTCAAAAGGGTACTCAATCAGACCCCTTTTTCTGGTACGTGAGCTTTAACCATTTATTCTTTTTGCCTTCAACCGGATCTAATCGATAGAGATTTGCCTGTTTGCTAAATCCAATTTATATGCGGATCAAAAAAAGAGTTTTGCTGCCAGGTTTCCCTAGCAGTCAATGCCCTCACAGGGCACATGGATTTTGTCGGGTACGGGATTCTCATGGAACTTAATTGTCTTCTCTGCCTCGAAGGTTCCTGTGAACATCTCGTGGGCCTTGATATCCTTGTAGAATATCTTGTGCCACTTGGCATCGGTGCCCCAGGTACCATTGAAGGAGTTCTTGGTCTCAAGGCCGATGAGATGGGAAGGAACATAGATAGCATTGTTGGCCGTCATAAGCTCCTCGACTTCAGAAGTGTCTCTTCCTGCATCCTTGAGCTTCTTGATCAGGTCCTCCGGGCTGACATTATCCTTCGGTTGATAAGGCGTTGTGGAGGCAAAGAATGCGGTTTCATCCTTTTCCATCTCGTTTACGGAGAACATCTCCTGAACATCAGCGCCGATGCCACCGTAGAATGCCTTGGAATGCAGGTACTTGCCGCCGGTCAGAGGCGTCTCGCCTGCGTATGTCAGCTTAGTGGCCTCGTAGAGGTTGAGGGCAGACTTGTTGCCGCCATTTACCGAGCTTATATTCCTGCTGAGCTTTTCAGCATCCTGAGAGTAAGCATGCTCGGAGTCAAGCTCCATGTCGCCGTCGCCTGCCATGGTATTGTAGTATTCAAGTGCGATCTTTTTGTCTATTATCGATGTGCTGACATCGATAATTCCCGTTCCGGACACTTTTTGTGCTTCGCAGAACTGTTCATACTGCACTGGTGGTACCAGTGGTGGATTAGCTAGCACGGTGCTGCAACCCCCCATAAGGGCAATTGCAAGCATGAATGCTACTATTACTACTCCCTTCATTTTTCTTTTCGCCCCCTTTTTTTTAAGCGATTAATTTGAGCTATTTCGCCTAATAAGCGAAATCTAGCTTTCTATCAATCTCTTACTTTTATATTATATAAATTTATCCTTCAAAACTGCCAATATTGAGGCGATCACCTTCAGATCCAGGAACGAGTCTCTAAAGCCAGAGGGGGATAAGTATAGTAAAAATGATATAATAGGAATAATAAATGCACATCAATAGATCTACCTCACCGGAAATAGCCAGATAATGTGAACCTGGATCGACGAACCATGATTCGCGGAGCATACCATGCAATCAAATACAACAAGATAGCAACGGATCCGTCATGTCCTCCTACCTGGAGCATCCGCACCTATTGCCGCAAACCGTAGAAAAGCGGCTTTTCCAGCTGGATTTGGCCGCCACGGCTCTCTCGGCCTCCAGTCTTATAGTAGTACCTACGGGTCTCGGCAAGACCGTTATAGCACTCATGGTGCTGCTGGCTCGAATGGATAAGGGCAGGGTTCTTTTTCTGGCTCCTACCAAGCCACTGGTGGAGCAGCATGCAGTTTTCTTGCAGCGTGTGCTCAAAGACAGAGATATCGTCTCCATGATGACCGGAGAGAGCCCCCCGGAAAAAAGGATTGAATCCTGGGGAAAAAGCAGCATCGTTGTCTCCACACCACAGGTGATCGAAAACGATCTTCTCTCTCGAAGGATCGATCTTAAAGACGTCTCCCTGGTGATATTCGACGAGGCGCACCGGGCGGTGGGCGGCTACGCATATGTCTATATCGCCGATCGCTATCATCGCGAGGCGAAGAGTCCTCTGGTCCTGGGGATTACCGCCAGCCCGGGCAGCCAGAGCGAGAAGATTGCCGAGATCTGCACCAACCTTCACATTGAGAAGATCCAGACCCGCACGGAAAATGATCCTGATGTCGCCCCATTTGTTCATGAGCGAGAGATAGAGTGGGTGAAGCTTACTGTCCCAAAAGAGCTTCTGCTTATCCGCTCAGCCATCGAGGAGGTGCTCAGGAGCAGAATCGATGATCTGAACCTTCTGGGCATCAGTCCGGTCAGAATTGATGTCAAGTCTAATAAGAAAGAGCTTCTCGGACTACAGGCCACCCTCATGTCCTCGGCCAAGACGCAGGCAAATAAATCTACATTTGCAGCCATATCTCTCATGGCCGAGATACTCAAATTGCATCATGCCGTCGAACTGGCGGAGACACAGGGACCGGATGCACTGGCCAGATATTTTCAGAGGCTGGAGGGTGAAGCCCTCTCGCGTAGCGGTTCCAAAGCATCCCGCAGGATAATGCAGGACCCAGGGTTCCTGCAGGTTACAAACGCCCTGCAAAAGCTGGATGTGGAGCATCCCAAGCCTGCCGCGGTAAAAAGAATACTGCAAGAGCAGATTGCCATGAAGCCGGAGTCCCGCATCATGGTCTTTACCAACTATCGGGACACAGCCACATCTCTCATCAAGTTTCTGAAAGATGTCCAGGCTATTCGGGCCGTGCGATTCGTGGGGCAATCCAGCCGCGAGAATGATGAAGGCCTCAGCCAAAAAAAGCAAGCAGAGATTCTGCAGAAATTTCGGGCAGGTGATTTCAATGTCCTCATTGCCACCTCGGTAGGCGAAGAGGGGATTGACATTCCTGCGACTGATCTGGTAATCTTTTACGAGCCGGTGCCTTCCGAGATTCGCAGCATTCAGCGCAAAGGCAGGACAGGCAGAGCAAGATCCGGCAGAGTGGTAGTTTTAATGGCCAAAGGCACACGCGATGAGGCTTATCACTGGATATCAGACCGCAAAGAAAAGACCATGAACCGGCAGATGCGAGGTCTGAGCGGTCAGGCTCAGGAATCTCTGCAAAAGGAATTATCACCCCGGCAGCTTCTGATAACTGAGGCAGGAAATGCCGGGATGGATGAAAGTGACCTGCAAAAAGAGCAAAAAGAACCGGAAGAGCCCGGCAAAATGCCTGCCAAAATCTTTGTGGACTTCCGGGAGAGAGAGATGGCAATGCTTCTGGAGTCTTTGGACATCGAGGTCACCGTAAAGAATCTGGAGGTGGGAGACTATGTGGTAAGTGATCGGGTGGCCATCGAACGCAAAACGGCGCAGGATTTTGTGGCCTCGATCATCGATCCTCAGAGGAACCTATTCAGGCAGATCGCTGATTTGGCCAGGACATACGATCGGCCGGTTTTGATTTTAGAGGGCAGGGATCTTTACACCTCGCAGATGAATACAGGATCTATTCGCGGAGCAATGGTTTCTGTGGCGGTGGATTATGGTGTCCCAATTATTCCCACGGAAGACCGGGATGAAACGGCTGCGGTTATTGCCATTCTGGCCCGAAGAGAGATGCGGGAGGGGCACGAGCCGAAGGTGCATGGCCACAAGACTGCCAGGACGCTTAAAGAGCAGCAAGAGTACTTGATATCAGCCATTTCCAGCGTGGGGCCTACAGTAGCCAAGAACCTGCTCAAGCACTTCGGGTCCGTCGAGAAGATCATGACCGCTACCTTTGAGGAGCTGCAAGAGGTAGAACTGGTGGGACCAAAGATCGCACAGCGGATTCGCGAGCTGGTGGGCGGGGACTACAAAGGATAAGCGACCTAAATGATAATTAAAGCCTTTGCTGGGTTTCGATGTCGCCTGAACTCGAATTAATGCGATGGACCGAAAGGTATATCAAACAGCCATCCCTCTAAACGAATGCTGCATATCGTCTAATCAATTGAGTTTGATGGGATGTTTTGTAGTATTAGGATCGATTCATGGAATCGATGCCAAAGGTAAGTGAACTAAAATGGAAGGATATGGAAGCGGCAGAAGAGGCGGCTTTAGCAGCGGCCCGAGAGAGATGCACGATGCTACCTGCGCTGAGTGCGGAAAGACATGTCAAGTTCCCTTCAAGCCCGACGGCTCCAGGCCGGTGTACTGCAGCGATTGCTACCAGAAGCATAAGCCTGCCAGAGCACCCAGAAGATACTAATTACTTAATTGGGCAGAAAATCGGTCAGGGTTTATCAATAGACCCTGCAGAACCTATTTTTCTTCAAAATTCTCAAGGGTCTGTCTCTTTTTTCTTTTCTGCAGATTCCCCTCGATAGGAATGGCTGAATATAATCCGTCGGAAAGCATAGTGAATATATATATGAACAGTATACAGAAATTGATGAATATTATGTCGGGAGCAGCGCGAGTTCTTCTATCTTCTGTTCTCTTGATATCTATCTTTATCACCTGCTCTTCGTCATCGGCATGGGACGAGGCTTCCGGAAAGGTGAACAAGACGGATAAAGGAATTCCGGAGGTTGAACTCCTCTTTTGCAAAGGGCAAAGCATCCTTCCCGTGCTGCTGACCACTGGGCAGATAGACGGCTACGTGGCTTGGCAACCTTATCTGGCTTTGGCAGAGAAGAGCGGCATAGGAAAAGTTGTCGCCCTTTCCAGAGACTTTCCGCCAGACGGGGCATGGCGCAATCATCCTTGCTGCGTTCTGGTCGCGAGCAATGACATTTTAGAGAATCATCCGGATATGGCCATGGCCGTGAGCGCCATTCTTCTCACCGGAGGCGAATTTGCAGAAGAGCATCCGGAAGCTTTGCCAGAAATCACCGCAGATTGGCTTATGGGAGACGAAAATTATTTATTGGGAAGCCATATCATTTCTCCAGTTAGCTTATTTAATCGATCTCTTTCCACTTTTGTGTTCTCATCTCAGGCAAATGGAAAATGGAATGCTTCTGCACAAATCCTCGCCGATAGGATGGGAGATATTCTCAACACCATAGACAGTGCCCAACATAATGGGTCCGAGACCAAACTGTCTCAATTTATGGATCCCAGACCGTACTATATGGCAGTTAACTGGATGGCATCGAAAGATAATGCATCATCTTATCTTTCTAATAGTAGCAAGCAGGGGAAGAATCTAATCAGAATCGGATATCTCATGATCGATCACCAGGCACCGCTCTTTGCCGCGGTCAAAAACTGGCCGTATTTCCTGGAAAAATACAAAATTGCGCTAAAGCCGGTTGATGGCCTCAAGCGGCCCCGATATCTGGAGCTGATGATCAACGGCCAAAAAGCGGCCGATGTAGAGCTTATATCCGCTCCTACCGGGCAGAATCTTATGACGTTGATGGAGCAAGACAACCTGGATATGGCAATAGTTGGCATAACCCCGGCCATCGGGTCAATCATCCTGGGCTGTGAAGCTAAAATTATTCAACCGGTGCAGAATTTGGGCTCGGGACTGGTCCTGGCAAACACTTCTGGAGCAGAAGATTGGAATGATTTCGTTTCCCTGGCCAAAGACTCCTTTGCCAACGGCCGGCCGCTAAAGATAGGCGATCCGGATTTGGGGACAATTACCGACGTAATTTTTCAGGATGCACTGAGAGCATCCGGTCTGCGGGGCGTGAGAGCATCAGGAACCTGAAGATAGTTCGAAAGCTGCTGCTTCCTTTTGCAGTGATACTGATCTGGCAAGCTCTGGCTCAATACGTCAACAATCCTTTCGTGCTTCCCACTATTGAGGCGATCCTCTCTGTCCTTCTCAAGCCGACGGCAGACATCCTGGGCAGCGGCTCTCTCCTGGAAAATGCCAGGTTAAGCCTTGTCAGAGTGACACTGGGATTTCTCATCGCCGCCTTTCTGGCGGTGCCTTTGGGCGTGGCCATAGGCCGCTGGGAGGTGTTTAAAGATGTCTCGGAAGGCCTGATCTCAGCTTTGCGGCCTGTGCCGCCGCTGGCCTGGGTCCCTCTGGCCATGGCCTGGCTCAAGATTGGGCTGGCATCCATGGTTTTCATAATCGCCCTTGGCGCGTTCTTCCCAATTCTGCTCAGCACAGCGCAGGGAGTTTTTGGCGTGAAGAAATCCTGGCAGGAGGCGGTCACCATGATGGGGGCGGGTGAGGCTCATCTCATCTCCAAGGTCATCTTGCCCGGCAGCGCTCCCGAGATATGGACGGGAATGCGGGTAGGCTTTGGCATTGCCTGGATGTGCGTGGTGGCGGCGGAAATGCTGCCCGGCACCAGCTCAGGCCTTGGATATCTGATCATGTATGCTTACGGCTGGGGTCAGATCCAGGTGGTGGTGGCGGGCATGGTGGCCATTGGGGTTCTTGGCATACTGATTGACCGCATCTTCATAGCCGTGGAAAGAAGGTGGTTCTCCTGGAGGGCATTCGACAGATGAAGCTGGAATTGTTGGAAATAACAAAGCAATTCGAAGGGGGAAACGGCAAGCCGGTTGTAGTCCTGCAAGATATTTCCCTGCAAATAAATGGGCAGGAGATGGTGGGCATCCTGGGGCCTTCCGGATGCGGAAAGACTACTCTGCTGCGCATCATCGCCGGACTGGAACAACCCACCTCTGGACAGGTGCTGCTGGATGGAGAGCCCGTAACCAGGCCCAGCGCAAGGATGGGAATGATCTTTCAAGAGCATGCTTTGCTTCCCTGGCGCTCTGTGCTCGATAATGTCTCACTGGGACTGGAAATGCAGAAAATGTCCCGCAAGGAAAGGCATGAGAAAGCTATGAAGTACCTTGAGCTGGTGGGCCTGCAGGGCAATGCGCATAGCCGTCCTTACGAGCTTTCCGGAGGCATGCGCCAGAAAGCAGCCGTGGCCAGATCCCTGGTTCTGGAGCCCTCTTTGCTGCTCATGGACGAGCCGTTTTCAGCTCTTGACCCTCAGACCAGAAAACAGATTCAAGAGGACATCATTCGCATCCAGGAAACGACCGCCAAAGCCATCGTGTTCGTGACTCACAGCGTGGAGGAAGCCATATTTCTGGCAGACAGGCTGGTGATCCTGAGCGCGAAGCCGGGACGGGTCCAGGTGCTATTGGATGTGAAGCTGGAGCGGCCAAGAGACAGGATGAGCCCCCAATTTCTGGAGATGAGGGAGAATGTCCTGGGGCTTTTGGGCGGGGGGTGACAGGACAGGGAGATTTTTCATAATATAGGGACCTGTTCCGCGAGAATCCTGTCTTTGAGCTTGGGATGGCAGTGACCTGTAGGTGAGAAGATCTACCCGCCTTTCCAGGGCATCCTCTAGATCAAGCTTCAAGCCGGCAAGGTCGAGGAGGCTCTTTCGGCCTTCAAACTCGACAAGGATGTCAATGTCGCTCTCGTCGGTCATCTCTCCCCTCACGATGGAGCCAAAGAAGGCGGCGCGTTTGATCCCGTTTTTCTGTAAAATCTCCAGCGCTTTCTCGCGTGCTGCTCGCATCTGCTCGTTAATAGATCTCCCTGTATTATTTTTTAAAATAGGGATCAAATTCCTTATTTGTTATTCTATCCCAATCTATGCTAAGTAGTCTTCGAATTGGAACCGATTGGTCTCCAAAGCCAATCTCTTTTCTTATCTGTGAAATCAATTCGCCATCCCGAATAAGCGCCTCCATTGCAGCCGTTTCTCTTGCCGCAGCATCTTGAAACGGTCTTTGCCTTTCTGTAGCTGCATTGAGATCTCTATGTCTAACGTACTGGTTGATAAATTCTGCTGATGCATAAACCATCATAGCAAATTGAGCATCTAATAATTTCCTTAGTTCGTTAATTTTGGTTTCATTTGGCGCTTCAGAAGAATTTTCAATTGCTCTTTTTATTAATTCTTGATGCAATCCTTCTTTCATGAGATTTAGTATTTTTGTATATTCTTCTCTACGTTGTTGCTGAATTTTTAGCTGAAATTCTCTTTCTTTTGTGGCTTCGACTTGATATGCAATGCCCATTCCTGCGATTAGGATTGAATTAAAAGTAATAAGCTGAGTAATTAACGATATCCTTTCTTGACTTGATGCAAAATATATCCAGATTCCAGCTATCCAAATTATATCAATAGCTACAAGCGCTATTATAAAAATCGCCCATTTATATCTACTAATTTTATCTCGCATCAAGCTGACACTCTGCCTGCACATATGTACTGATAATAATCAGTGATAGCTTAAAGGTTTTCGCAAAACGCTTTCTTTCGAGTATCTCTAAATGTACCTCAAAATCAGTGGCAGCATCAGCACCCCCATGGCATGCGTCCTGTGGATTCCCGCCACCGGCGAAATCATTCCCACCACGGTGGAGAGGAAGAAGATGAACATTCCGAAGAGCCCCGTAAAGGCGTAGGTCATGCCCACCAAAAAGACCAGCACTCCCATGCAAAGCAGCCGGTAGTTGAGCCGGGATATGGCCCGTCCGGCCAGGCGCGCCGCAGCGATGCAGGCCAGGTAGGATGCCGCGGCCACTGTTACTACAATCATTATCATCTGGATCAGCGTGTTCTGGTCGAGAGCCATCAGCTCCTGGATGGCAGCAGCAGCTCCGCTGCGCGGCTTATCGATAACGTAGAGCGCCACCAGCGAGAAGAGGGCGTTGGCGCTGTTCACACCGGCGATAGTGACCAGAAACTCCTCCGGACTGGGGGCCGTGCCCAGGCGCGCCGTGATGGCAGCCACGGAAGGCGAGACGCCGGGAAGCCAGGCCACCACCGATCCCCCCAGGCCGCCGGTGAAGAGTGCTTTTGCAAGGGCACCGGATGAGAGCTTGATATCGCTCTCTTTCTGCTCAGGAATCTTCGTCTCAGTGGAAAGGCTGAGCAGGAGAGAAGAGGCGCCGAAGATGCCAGACAGGAGTGGCAGGAGCACCTGCGGCTCCAGGCCAAAAGGCGAGCTCGCGAGCTTTTCATGATCAAAGGCGAATATTCCGAGAAGGCCGGAGGTCATGAAGAGCAGAACGGCTACGGCCTTGTACTTGTAATGCACCCAGGAGCCCTGACCCTCAATCCACTGGCCTCTTTCTGATTTGATCATCATGAGGGCGATGGCCAAGAGCAGAATGCCCACATATTTTGTCAGATAGTCGTAGTAACTGGAGACCATCCAGGACAGCGGGATGATCAAGATAATGGCAAATAGAAGAGAACCCGCACTGCCCAGAGCAGAGAGCCGCACCGCTTCGATGCCTCGCCCCTCCAGCATGAGCCGCTGGCCTGGCAGAACGGTCAAGGCCGTTTCGGAATCGGGCGCACCCAGAAAGATGGCGGGGATGGCATCAAAGAACGTCTGAGAGATGCTGGCGGAAAGAATGATGCTGGCCACTTGAAATGGAGTCAAACCCTGGCTTATGAGCTGAGGCGAGATCGCCAGCAGCATGGCTGCGAAGTTGTTCAGATGCAGGCCGGGGGTAAGGCCGCTCAATATTCCCAGAGCAAAGCCAAAAGCTATGCAGGCAGGGAGGATGTCGGTCATTCTACTTCGCAGCAAATTTTTGATAGTACATTAATATCTTACTTTTGGTTCGCTCTTTTGATCAGCAATTGATCTATTTACCTTGAGCTTACTTCCAATGCAGAAATTTCTATGCCGTCCTGCGCCGCCTTTGGAAAACACTTAAATACTGGCGCATTGTCGATCTAAATATTCCGCACAGGGATGAAGATGCCCTGGGCGCATGAACCAAATAACAGGTTCGAACGCGCGCGTTTGCGCGTGAGTCGGTCCGATTGGGGCCGTGCGGAGGATAAAAAATGGCATTTGAGAAGACAAATCCAAGGATAGTCCGTCTTATCGGTGAACTTAAGGCGGCCTCTCGCGAAACTGGCGCACCCCTCTGGCGTGATATCGCCCGAAGGCTGGAGAAGCCCAGTCGCAACTACGCTGCTGTAAACCTCAGCAAGATCAATAGGCATACTCAGTCTAACGATACCATACTCGTGGCCGGAAAAGTGCTGGCCTCCGGTGATCTGGAACATAGCGTTACCGTGGCGGCTTTCAATTTTAGCGGCCAGGCATTGTCCAAGATCCAGGCGGCAGGCGGGAAATGTCTGACGATTGAAAAGCTGATGGCTGAGCATCCCAAGGGATCGGGCATAAAGATTTTGAGGTGAAGCAATGATAGTAGTAGATGCAACTGGATTGGTCCTGGGACGCCTGGCGAGCGTAACCGCCAAGAAACTCCTGGCAGGCGAAGAAATCAGGATCGTTAATGCCGAGAAGGCATTCGTTACTGGTGGAAAAGAATCCATTTTCGCTGAATACGGACATACAAGGGATCGCGGCCATAAGGAGAGAGGTCCCTACTTCCCCCGCCGGCCTGAAATGATACTCAAGAGGACTGTGCGTGGCATGCTTCCCTACAAGATGGGGCGGGGAAGAGATGCATTCTCGCGGCTGCGGATATATGTAGGCATACCCAGAGAGCTGAAGGGAATGCCGTTAGAGCAACCAACCGCTGCTAAGATGAGAACAGAGAGCAATAACAAATATATCGAGCTTGGGGCCTTGAGCCGAAGACTCGGCGCAAACTTCTGAAGGATTTCCTATGAAGATAATTAATACCTCAGGTAAGAAGAAGACGGCAACTGCAAGGGCCACTTTAAAGGAAGGAAAGGGCGTTGTGCGCATCAATAAGGTGCCCTTAGAGATCTACGAGCCCCGCCTTGCCAGACTCAAGATTCAAGAACCCGTTCAGATCGCAGGAGATCTGATTAAAGCAATGAACATCGATGTCGTTGTTGCCGGCGGCGGTACCATGGGACAGACGGATGCCGTAAGAACGGCCATCGCCAAGGGTATTGTGGAGTGGACCGGCGATACCGGACTGAAAGAAGCTTTCTCCGAGTACGACCGAAATCTCCTCGTCAGCGATCATCGGCACAAAGAGAGGAAAAAGTTCGGCGGACTTGGTGCCAGGTCTAAGTACCAAAAGTCCTACAGGTGAAACTACTTGATTCCAGTCAGGTGCTATTCCTGTGGCAAAGTGATCTCCCATGTATGGGAGGAATACCGGGAGCGCATCAAGACCGAGCCTCCCGGCAAAGTCTTGGATGACCTGGGAATAGATAAATACTGCTGCAGGCGCATGCTTCTCTCTCATGTAGAGATCGTGAACACGCTTAGGCGGTACCAGTAGAAGGGGTTGTAGGGTAGCCTGGTCCATCCTACAGCGTTCGGGACGCTGTGACCTGAGTTCGAATCTCAGCAACCCCATCATACTCTTCCTTTTGAGGTGGCTATTTGAAGGGCGAGAAATATACAAGATATGAACGTGCGCGCATCGTAGGAGCACGGGCTTTGCAAATTTTCATGGGCGCTCCAGTGTTGATCGATACCAGTAATACCGACCCTCTCGAAATAGCGCTTGAAGAGATGAAACTGGGCGTAATTCCCATCACCGTAAAACGCGATCGATTAGGTAGGTGAATTAGTTGGTAGAAGATGAGGTGATAACGGTAGCGGGAGAATATGAGACTCTCATACCAATCGATGAGTACCTGGCCGCAGGCGTGCATATTGGTACTCAGCAGAAGACGAATAACATGATGCCCTATATTTACAGGGTGAGGACAGATGGGCTTTACGTGCTGGATGTACAGTCCACGGACAAGCGCATTCGGCTGGCTGCCAAGTTCCTGGCAAAATACGATCCGGCAAATATATTGGTTGTATCTGCCCGGCAGTATGGCCAGAGGCCGGCCACCATGTTCGCCAAGGCCGTAGGCGCCAGCGCCAACGTGGGTCGATTTGTGCCCAATACCCTGACCAATCCAGCCTTCCGGGGCTTCATCGAGCCCGATGCACTTATAACTACAGACCCCAGCGGCGATGCCCAGGCGGTCAACGAGGCTGTGGATATTGGCATACCGGTAATCGCTCTATGCGATACAAACAACATGACCTCCAATGTTGACCTGGTTATACCCACCAACAACAAAGGCAGGAAAGCTCTAACGCTTATCTACTGGCTCTTGGCCCGTCAGGTGCTTCGCGAGAGAGGCGAAGAGGATCGATTCAAATACACTATCTCGGACTTCGAGATGGAGTTTTGATCCATGCGGTTTCCGGCTGTTGCAGGTCAGTTCTATCCGGGTAGCGGAGCGGAGCTGGGGCATCAGCTGGACGGCATGCTGCATCCTGAAAAAGAGGTTCCTTGCAAGGGCGCAGTAGTTCCGCATGCTGGATATATGTATTCCGGGCAAGTTGCAGCTACATTATATTCTCGCCTGCCTAAAGCGGAAACCTATGTGATCATAGGGCCCAATCATCACGGCCTCGGTTCGCCGGTAGCGCTCTCCCGTGACTCGTGGAGAACGCCTCTGGGCGATGTCGAGCCGGATCTGGAGCTGGCGGATATGCTTGCCGGCAGCATTATAGATCATGATGAAACGGCTCATCTGCATGAGCACTCTATTGAGGTTCAGCTCCCTTTTCTTCAGAAGCGATTTCTGGGATTCAAGATACTTCCTATCTGTATGGGACTGCAGGATGAGCAAACTGCAATAGAAGTCGGACAGGAGCTTTCTTTAGCCGTGCAGAAGCTTAATCGCAGCTGCATAGTGATTGCCAGCAGCGACTTCACCCACTATGAGCCCCAAGAGACTGCCAGGAAGGTGGACGCTAAGCTCATGGAGGCCATTTTGAATATGGATGTCCCCGAGCTTTACGACAGAGTGTATCGCTACGATGCCACAGCGTGCGGCTATGGGCCGATAGCAGTAGCCATTACAGTCGCAGCTGCTCTGGGAGCTAGAGTCGGTCAGCGGCTTGCCTATGCTACCAGCGGAGACGTGAGCGGTGACTACAGCCAGGTAGTCGGGTACGCAGCGATTGCTTTTTCCTGAGGAGGCCCTTTATTGACTACGGCTTCGGCTCCCGGCAAGATCATCCTTTTCGGAGAGCATGCCGTCGTTTCCGGAGTTCCAGCTATTGGCGGTGCCATAGATCTGCGAGCAAAAGTCACCGTGCAAGACCTGCCGGGCAGCGTGCTCATAAAGACGGAAGAGCTTGTTTTGCGAGGATTCTCCTTGGATCTGACAACAGATCGACTCACATCCACCCAGGCGGCACATGCTACGAGATATATCTCAGCCGTGCTCAGAGAATTTAACGCCAAAGATATCCAGGTTTGCATTGATTCCAATCTCCCGCAAGCTGCTGGACTGGGATCGTCGGCTTGTATCGTGGTGGCCGCAGTGGCGGCCATAGGCCAGCATTACGGGCTCGCACTGTCTCGAAAGGAGATCGCCGAAATCTCCTACCGCCTGGAAAAGAAGGTCCAACAGGGGCTGGGAAGCCCCATGGACACGGCTCTAGCAACCTACGGCGGCTATCTGCAGATCTCCCGAGATATTCAGCCCCTTGATCTTCCACCACTTGAGATGGTAGTTGGATATACAAAAATGCCTCACGATACAAAGTCTGAAGTCGAGAAGGTGCAAGACCTGAAAAAACGCTACTTTGACCTGGTCGATCCCATATTTCTGGCCATTGGGGCCATCTCAAAACGTGCCGTTCCGCTCATCCGAGAGCAAAATCCAGCGGAGCTGGGCCAGCTGATGAATGTCAACCACGGCCTCCTGGAGGCATTGGGCGTCAGTTCCAGGGAGCTGAACGAACTGGTTTATGCGGCGCGAGGCGCAGGTGGGGCGCTGGGAGCCAAGCTTACCGGAGCTGGAGGCGGTGGCTGCATGATTGCCCTGCCAGGGGCCGCCGGCGCAGATGCTCTTATGGTGGCTTTAAAACAGGCAAGAGGAATTCCGTTTAAGGTTATGACAGGCTGTGAGGGTGTGCGACTGGAGGGCGACTTGTGACCCGAGTTCTGAAGATCGGTGGAAGCATTTTGACCGACAAAAAAAGTGAACTGACGGCACGAGAGAGCGAGATCACGCGCGTCGCTAAAGAGATCGCACTCCACCCGCATGATGTAGTGCTCGTGCACGGGGCCGGCTCCTTTGGACACATCCCTGCTAAAAAATATGGTCTTCCCCACGAATTCAACCGGCAGGGATTGAGTGTGACTCATAGCAGTGTGGCCCAGCTATGTGAAATGGTTGTGGAGGCACTTAGCGTGGCTGGCGTCGACTGCCTGCCGGTTCATCCCCTCTCATGCCTTCTCCTTCGGGGCGGCAGAATAGACAGCTTTTTTATGGAGAGCATAAAAGAGATGCTAAAGAACGGCATCATGCCGGTGCTACATGGGGATGTGGCAATGGACGCCACTGGAAAGGCCGCAATAGTGTCCGGTGACCAATTGGTGGCCTATATCGCCAAAGCTCTGCAAGCCGAGGTAGTTGCCGTGGGAAGCAATGTTGATGGCGTCCTTTTTTCCGGCAAGCCTCTCACCAGGATTACAAGAAAAGAACTTTCACAGGTAGAGGGCGCCATTGGAGGCAGCGCCGGTGTGGACGTTACCGGCGGCATGAGAGGAAAACTGCTGGAACTTTTGGATCTGGCCGATTTGGGAATCGACTCCATGATATTTAATGCAGGCATAAAAGGAAATATTGCCCGGGCCCTAAAAGGCGAAAGCGTGGGAACCAGAATAGGGAGGGCAAATTGACCACATCCAGTCGCAAGCTTGATCATATCAGAATCTGTATGGATAATCAGGTAGATGCGAAAAAGTGTCCATTCCAAGATCTGGTGCTGCTGCATAAGGCTCTGCCGGAGATCGACGAGGCGGATCTCGATACATCCAGCGTTTTCCTGGGGCGAAAGCTGAAGGCACCCTTTATGATCAGTGCCATAACCGGTGGCCATCCCGAGGTCAAGCAGATCAATGTTCGCCTGGGAGAGGCAGCTTCACAGCTCGGCATTGCGCTAGGGGTGGGCTCGCAGAGAGCTGCAATAGAAGACAAAAGTCTGGAGGACACATTCTCAGCGGTCAGGGATGCAGCCCCAGATATTCCTATTATCGGTAACATCGGAGCCGTGCAACTGAAAAGATACGGGCCGGAGATCTTAGAGCAGCTGGCTGAAATGATAGATGCGGATGCCATAGCCGTTCATTTGAATTTCCTTCAGGAGAGCATTCAGCCGGAAGGAGACAAAGATGCCGGCGGAGTGTTGGAGGTCCTTAGATCAGCGGCCAAAGGATCGGTTCCGATCATAGTCAAGGAGACAGGGGCCGGTATATCCCGGGAAGTAGCCCAGGATCTGATCTCGGCTGGAGTGAAGATGATTGACGTTTCGGGTGTGGGAGGGCTCTCCTGGGCCAGCGTTGAGTCTTTTCGTGCTGCAGAGGTCGGGGACGATGAGCTGGAGATGATGGGAAGGCTATTTGAAAGCTGGGGAATTCCAACGCCCGTGAGCATTGTAGAGTGCAAATCTGCGGGCGCCTTTGTCATATCCTCAGGAGGAGTGCGAAACGGCCTGGATGCTGCCAAGGGCCTGGCTTTAGGCGCCAGCCTGGCGGGCGCTGCCCTTCCCTTGCTAAGGCCTGCCACAAAAGACAAAGAAGCGATTGTTAGGGTTATGAACGCTTATATCCGTGCGCTGAGGATCACAATGTTTCTTACCGGATGTAAAGAAGTGACGCAGCTTGCAAAAGTTCCTCTCGTGGTCCTAGGAAGGACCAGAGAGTGGCTGGCTGCGCGGGGTTTCGATTTAAGAGCATTTTCTGTTTATAGAGAGTTGGCAAAATGAAGGATATTTCAATAATCGCTGTGGGCGGCTACAATGAAATTGGCCGCAATATGACGGCGATAAGGATCGGAAAAGATATCGTGGTAATGGATATGGGAATTCGGCTGGATAGGGTGCAGATTCACGAGGACACAGATGTGGAATCGCTGCATGCAGCCGACCTGATCAACATGGGCGCCATTCCCGACGACAGCATCATGGAAAACGTTGACGGAACGGTAAGAGCCATCGCCTGCACGCATGGTCACCTGGATCACATTGGAGCCATCTCCAAGCTGGCCCACAAGTATCATGCACCCATCATTGCCTCTCCGTTCACCGCGGACCTCATCAATCAGGAGATAAAGTCCGAGAAGATCTTCGGAGTGAAAAATCCCCTGCATGTAATGAAAGCGGGAGAACGATTTCCAGTGACGCAGGACATCGAGCTCGAGTTCATCCGCGTGCAGCACAGCATTGTGGACTGCGTCTTCGCGGCCATTCATACACCGAAAGGCATCATAATTTACGCTAATGATTTCAAGATCGACAGGTCTCCGACTTTAGGCGAGCCGCCAGACTTTGCCCGGCTGAGAGCCTTAGGAAAGCAGGGCGTACTGGCACTCATCACCGAGACCACCAATGCTTCCATCTCCGGAAAGACGCCTTCCGAGAAGATAGCCAAGGACCTGGTTTGGGATGTGCTCCTCGGCACAGAGGAGTCGAAATCCGGAGTCATGGTTACTACATTCTCCTCACACATTGCCCGCATCAGGGCCATAATCGAGGCCGCTCACAAGATGGGACGAAAGCCCGTGCTCCTGGGCCGCTCTATGGAAAAGTATTGGGGCACTGCGGTGAGAACGGGCTACGCTGGCCAGGGAGAAGTGACCGTCTTTGGCAGGCGCAAGTCGGTGGACAAAGCCCTGAAGCGGATCATGGCCGAGGGCAAGGACAAGTATCTACCCATCATGACCGGCCACCAGGGAGAGCCGGGAGCCATCTTGAGCCGGGTGGCTAATGGCGAGACCGATTATAATGTGGAG
The DNA here is from genome assembly GCA_049299735.1 of Methanothrix sp. GTDB lineage: Archaea > Halobacteriota > Methanosarcinia > Methanotrichales > Methanotrichaceae > Methanothrix. The sequence continues at coordinate 19,931 of JBAQXX010000047.1, forward strand.
TCAGGGGACAAGGTCATCTTTTCCGCAGGCATCATACCCCAGCCGCTCAATGAGTCCAACCGGCATACGGTTGTCACCAAGCTCAAGATGCGTGGCGGCAGGATTTATGATAACGTGCATGTCTCGGGGCATGCCTGCCGGGAAGATCACTGGGAGCTTCTGCGCATGATACAGCCGGAGCATGTCATACCCAGCCACGGAAACCTGGTCAGCCACAGCAGCTATCTCATGATGGCCGAGGAGACGGGATACTCGCTGGGATCCAATTTTCATTTGGTTAGAAACGGCCAGGAACTCTTGATCGACTAGAGAATGGAAGTGAAGCAAGAATGGCGAAGACGATTGCGAGAGAGCTGGACAGAGAGCTGCAAATGCGAGCCGCTCTGGTGACAGGAGCCATCGAGGAGTTCTTACCAGTAGTGCACCCGCGCCCCCTCTACGAAGCAGGAAGGCATCTGGTGGATGCCGGTGGAAAGAGGCTGCGGCCATCCATGTTGCTGCTGGCGGGAGAGGCAGCGGGCGGTGACGCGGAGGCTCTAGCTCCGGCCGCGGTATCCATTGAGTTGATTCATAACTTCACGCTCATTCATGACGACATCATGGATAATGCCGATGTGAGACGTGGGCGTCCCGCCGTGCACAAGCTCTGGGGTCAGTCGGGCGCCATCCTCGCAGGCGACACCCTCTATTCCAAGGCCTTTCAGGTGCTGGGCATGACTAAAGCTCGTTCCGATCTCCTTTTGGGGGCCATGAATATGCTTTCTCGGACATGCACTGCCATCTGCGAAGGCCAGTGGCTGGACATGGAGTTTGAGGCTAAAGAGCGCGTCTCCGAGGAGCAGTACATGGAGATGATTGAGAAGAAGACCGGGGTTCTCTACGGCGCCTCGGCCGGCATAGGGGCGCTTTTGGCCGGAGCCTCTCCCAATGTGGTCGCCGCGCTGGATGAATTTGGCAGGCTGACCGGCATGGGCTTTCAACTGCAAGATGACGTCATAGATCTCATCACTCCTGAGAAAGTCTCAGGAAAGCGGCAGGGTGGAGACCTGATTGAGGCCAAGAAGACATTGATCATGATCCACGCCTTTGCCCACGATGTCCCTGTAAAGGTATTCGGTAAGAAGGATGCTACGCCAGAGCAGATTCAAGAAGCGATCTCCCTTTTAGAGAAGAACGGGTCGATCGAGTACGCCAGATCCCGGGCAGTGGAGAATGTGGCCAGAGGCAAAAAGGCCCTGCAAGTACTGCCGGACTCAAAGGCAAAAGCAACACTTCTGGAACTGGCTGATTACATGGTCAGAAGACAGTATTAGGAGAAATTCATGATGCATAGTCATGATCTGAAAGGGCACGATTTAACAGGGCACGAGGTGGAGCACCTCCTGCACCACTGGATAGAGCATAACGAGAGCCACAGCGTCTCTTTTCGAGATAGGGCGGCACAAATTGCCAAAGTTAGCGAGAAGGCTGCAGATGATGTTAGCCTGGCGGCGGATCTCATGGACCAGTGCACGGAAATGCTCAAGAAAGCAATGAAAGATCTTTAGGAGGTTTTGCGATGGAATTAGTTTACACTTATGCGATGGAGAGCAGCAAAGATATGCAGAAGATGATGGATGAGGAGTTTTGGAAGCGTCTGGGGCCCACTGTACGCGAGTGCAAGGCCATGGGACTGGAAAAAGATGGCATGTGCCTCTACATCAAAGCCAAAGACGAATTGGCCGGCGAAGCCCAGAAGCTGCTCGCAGATACAGCTGCCAAGGAGCTGAAGGGCGAGGACGCCGAGAAGCTGCTCAAGGCTTTCCGGGACGAGGCTGAGGCGGCAGAGGCGGGCATGGGGGCCATGTTTGGGTAGTATGTAAATAATCATCTCGCCCTCCTGCACCATTTCAGCCCCTGCAGGAGCCTGGCGCCTTATACCAGCACCTCACCGTTATCAGTGTGAACGACCTCACTGACTGGGAATAGCTCAAGCATAAACGTCCTGCGTCCGAGCTGTCCGACTTCGTGGAAATGGTGGAGTAGAGCTATGGATCAGATGGCAATTTACAGAACCATAATTCGCAAAACAGCCTTCACCACCCATATCAAGACTGCTTAAGTGGTCCAGCGTTTTCATGGTTTCGGGCGCGAATCGAAGTTTCATGAGGCCATTTACAGCAAATATGGCACGCTACAGTCAGCGAAGATTTTTATTATTACTATTTATCTAAGGATGGGCAGACTTGAATTCAAGTTACCCACGTGAAACAGCGAGGAGCCAGAAAAAATTTGGTGTTTGTTTCTTTTCATAGTTCCACACCATGTCGTTTCAAAATACTATCCCACACAATCTGAACCTGTTTTCATTGCACAGAGGTCGCAGGTAGCTGAAACTTCCTCCAATCCACTCGTCATAAATGATGGAATAGGCATATTGTATTCGATTGCGGCTCTTAACTTCTCCATTCTAAGTGGTTTGGTTAAGAAATCATCGACACCCGCCTCAAGACAAGCATCAAGGCAGATGGCTTGTGCTGTAGCAGCTATGATCTTTGGTCTATTATTCCATCGCTGACGAATGATTTTTGTTGCTTCTATTCCATCCATCACTGGCATTTGAATATCCATAAGGATGGCATCGTAGGACTGATGTTCTAAGGCTTCAATTGCCTCGAAACCATTTGTAGCAAGATCTACATCATGACCGAGTTTCTTCAACATGAGTGATGCTACTTTCCGATTAACCTCGCAATCGTCCACTATCAGGATGCTTAACGACATATATTTTCCCACTCCATCCCATCAATAGAATTTATTGTATAAGAATCCTTTGGCTGTGATAATTTTAAATCAGAGTTAACTATATGTCCAGTAAGATACATATGATTTATTGTTATTGTTTTTGCTGATTTGCTATTAAAAAGCCATTTTATATCTGTATTTAGATCGTAACTTTATTTACTAAGTAGAGAATAATTACCGGGATATTTGATGTTTTAGTGCTGCTAAGAATAATGGCGATAATAAAGCAAGCAAAAATCCTAACGAATTTGGATATATGATTATGTCGCGAATGGGAAGTTCCAAACCAAAATCCCCTCGCGATGATGGACTTATCTTAGAGCCGTTCCCACGAGTCTTTGTATCTATGATCAAAGCCATACCTGCTAATCATATGCATCTCCCACCGCTAAATTGAGATTTGCATAGTGGCTGCTTTTAATATATCCAAAATGTAGACAAATCTGTTATTCATATTATTGTTAGTAATCGTAATAGTTATATAAAGATTTCGCCATGTAGTGATATATATCTGGAGATATTTGACAATATATGAGTTAATATTACCTCATTCGGTAGATTATTTGCTAAATCATAATAAACATCTTTATAATAGATATTATTACGAGGACTATTCTTATTTCTAAATTAGACTTATATAATGTAATTAAATTTAAATAGATAAAAATGCCATTGTTAATTGGAGCCTGCAGACATCTACGCCACAATTCCCCTGAAGGCTCTATCCCTTATCATTTACAGGTCAAAAGAAAATATGGCAATCTAGATGTAGACTGCCGTTCCTGGTTCTACATTGATTATCTTTGTCCCACCTCGTTCGAAGAACATAGTCTTCGGATAGTTAAATTGACCATCGAAGACCCTGATATCGTGGTCCTGGTTGCCAGCTACCCGGAAGCTGAACTTTCCATCCAAAGGATCTCCGCCAGTTCCCTCCGTGCCTATGTAATTGCCATCCAGGAATACCTGATACCCCCTCATGCCTTTCGAGACTATTGTGGCTGTAGAATCGCCCGTAGTTGCAGCGGGAGACTGTGCGGCTATATTTGTAGGAGCAATAGATTGAATAGGTGGATTCGTGTAGCTAGATCCTTGATATACCCTAAAGGATGATTTTGTTTGTGCATAATTAATAGTTTCTGCCCAGTTCTTTTGGAAAGGCTCCCAATCCATTCCCGCTAAAGAATTCAATCTAAAGTCGGAGTACAAAGGCGATTGGTAAAATGGATATACACCATAGGGTCCAGGATATGTTCCGTTCCTATATTGATAAGGATAGGCATAATCCCTGAAAAACTCTATGCCGAAGTATGGATAATACATCTTCTCCGAGGTCTGGCGTTGGTTTGGGGAAAATATAGGATCTGTAAAGTATTGAGCTATATCACCACCATAAGGTCCGACGTATCCTCCGCCAAGGTAGTCCTGTCCGCCAGCTAAACTGATCAGCAAGCATAACGTGAACAATGTTATATACGGCAAGATTTTTTTATATGTCATATGAATTCACAAGCTACCATTAGCACTGATAGAATTTAACATTATCGATAATTAGTTAGTCCTGATTTATAATTCAATTTAGATTACATTATTGAAGGTAGCGTGCCAGTTTTGTTGTAAATTTCATAGTAATATCCAGTAGCAAGAACCAACTTGCATTTCACCAGATAACAGCAAGTTATTTCTTCAAGGGATATTATAATTGGCCCTATATCCCCAAG
>JBAQXX010000048.1:0-15811 GCA_049299735.1 Methanothrix sp.
ACGTGCATCAAAATAGTTATCTACGTGGCCGTTAAATTGAGGCTCATGTTTACGATACTCACCGGTGCACAGTTTGGTGATGAAGGCAAAGGCAAGGTTATTGATCTGCTGGCCGAGAATTACGATGTTGTGGTTCGCTTCCAGGGAGGAGACAACGCCGGCCATACCGTTGTTGTAGGCGGAAAGAAGTACAAGCTGCATCTGGTCCCCAGCGGCGCGATCTTCGGCAGAAGACTGCTCATCGGCCCGGGCGTGGTGCTCAACCCCCGCGTCCTGTGGAGCGAGATACAGGCCCTGGAATCAGAGGGCATCAAGGTCGATATCGGCATCGACGCCAAGACGACCATCATCATGCCATATCACATTGAGCTAGATGGCCTGCGTGAGAAAGCCAGGACGGAGAAGATCGGCACTACCAACCGTGGCATCGGGTTTGCCTACGTAGACAAGATTGCTCGCGAGGAGGTGCAGATGGGAGATCTGACCGACCCGGCTCTGCTGGAGGCCAAGCTCAAGGAGATCGGCCCGGCCAAGGAGAAGGCAATCGCTGACATGGGCGGCGACCCCACGGTGGTCAGGTATGCGCCATACATCGATGAGTATCTGGAGATCGGAAAGAGACTGAAGGACAGGGTGGCGGATGTCTCGCGTGAGATCAATATTGCTCTCACTGAGGACAGGAGCGTTCTGGCTGAAGGCGCTCAGGGAGCATTCCTGGATGTCATTCACGGCACGCAGAAGTTCGTGACCTCCAGCTTTACTACTGCGGGAAGCGCTTGCGCCAATCTGGGCGTCGGCCCGGTAATGGTCGACAATGTGGTCGGTGTGATCAAGGCCTACATAACCCGCGTCGGAGAAGGTCCCATGCCCACGGAACTAAAAGATGATCTGGGCGTGATGATGAGAGAGAAGGGTGCCGAGTATGGCACGACCACGGGCAGAGCCAGACGCTGCGGCTGGTTTGACGCTGTATTGGCTCTGAAGTCCGTACACCTGAACGGCTACACGGAGCTGGCTCTGACCAAGCTGGATGTACTGACCGGCATAAATCCCATAAAAATTTGCGTCGGTTATGAGTTCGATGGCGAGACCATAGGTTATCCTCCGGAAAGCACACAGAATCTGGCCAGTTGCAAGCCCATTTATGAGGAGATGGACGGCTGGACCGAGGATATAACCGAAATTAAAGAGTATGACGATCTGCCGGCCAATGCCCGGGCTTATGTCGAGCGGCTGGAGGATCTACTCTATGTTGAGCCGCTGGATAACTGCATTTCTGCCGTTTCCGTGGGGCCGGGAAGAGAGCAGACAATCTTCCGGGATGTGCCTGAAGAGTGATGCTATTGTTTTGAAGGACGAGGGGCCGGTCCTATGAGTTGCGGCTCATAATTTTTTTGTAGATCTTTTGTAACCGTTTTCCTCGAAAAAATATTTATTCTCATAGATGCGTATCCATGAATAAATGGGGGTTTGGTATATGAAAAAATATCTCTCAATAGTGGTCCTGATCATGCTAATCAGCTTATCGGGCGCTGTGTCCGAAAAAAAGCTCGAAGGGCAGGTTGGGTACAATTTTGGTGATGTGAAACTCGATACGGTTGTCGATCCATCCGGCTCTGCGACCAAGGTAAATATAAAGGACAGCTCATTTCAGCCTTCCACCTTGACCGTGCCCGTCGGAGCAATTGTCGAGTGGCATAATCAGGATGGTGTGCAGCATACCGTCACCAGTGACATTCAAGGCATATTTGATTCCGGTGTGCTAAATCCAGGAAAGAAGTTCTACTTCGCTTTCAATACTCCTGGCAGCTACGGTTATTACTGCAGCATTCACCCTGCCATGAAAGGGACGATCACGGTAACAGGAGCTGCTGCTTTGCAGGACTCGACATCTTCGGGATCGAAAAAGGCAGGCTCCGAAGGATCAGTCTCGGCATCATGGAGTGAAAAGCCCCTCAGTTCAAGCGAGCTGACGTCGTCTGCGGATTTGCAGTCTGAAACGCAGGGTGCGACGGGAGTGCGCAGCCTGAAGCTCCAGTCCAATCCCGCGATAGACCAGAATGCCGGCCAGTCATTAGGTCAAGTATCCGGTCAAGCGTCCGGTCAGGCTTCCAGCCAGGTTTCCAGTCATATTGCTCTGCAAAAGTTCTCCCAGTACTACCGCTCTACCTCCGAGGCTCCGGAAGATCAGCTCACCGCTCCTACTAAGATTGATTTGAAGGAGGTGGAGCCTGCCATGCTCTACTTTGGCTCCACGCAAAAAGCTGTGCCCTACGCGCAGTATCAGACTTATGCTCTTAGCACCGGCACAAATTCTCTCTGGATTTCAGGGGCCTCCAGCTGGACTCAGTATGCCATGGTTCCTTTGGGCTCTATGCTAACCATGATCACCACGTCGCCCGCCGGAGGTTATGGCTATCTCTACGAAATATATCCGGACGGCAACCTGGATATGAACAGCTACTACTTCAATCCCTACAACCAGATAGGATTTTATGCTGATGAGGTGGGGCAGCATCAGTTGTTCTTCAATATTGCCGGCCAGCCCAGCAACGTGATAGTAATAGATGTAGTGCCCTATCAATCTCCTGCCCAGCCCGTCTATAATTTGGCAGCAGTCACCATCAGCTCAGCCTGGCTGCGAGGGTATAATGTCTATGTCGATGGCAGCTATCAGGCCACTGAGGGAATGACGGGAGACCCGGACGGCTCAGTAACCATCAATGTGCCTGGAAATTCGTATCACAACATCGCCATAGATGGCAGTGGGCTCACGTTCTCGGATTACAAGTACTTTAAAGCCGGCTATGCTTACCAGCTTAATGTGTAGGCCAGGCCGCTTAATATTTTTAATTAATTTTATGCTGAATTATCCTCTTGACTGCCCGGAAGAGATTTTTATAGGGGCAGGTGATTGAGTATTTGATGAATTAAAATGGCAAATGTCTTGATTTACGGTGCGGGAGCCATTGGCTCATTCATGGGATACCTTCTATCAGATCCCCGTGATCTATCTGGAGATAAGATAGAAAACGTGGCTCTCCTGGGGAGAACGGGCCATATAAATAGAATAAAAGATATGGGCTTGCAGATATATCTTCCTGAAGAGATTAAGCTACTGCGATTCAAACACTGCTTTACAGATCTTGCCGATCTGAAAGCATCCGATTTTTGTCCGGAGATCATAATAGTATGCGTTAAGACCTACTCTCTGCCCGGTGTCTGCGATGAGTTGAGAAAGTCCTGTCTATTGCAAGGGCGGCTGAAGAATGTCATCTTCATATTGTTGATGAACGGCATGGGAAATCGGGAAGTATTTGATGAGCTTGATCTGCCCGCGTCCCATGTATTAGAAGGCATCACCTCTCTGGGAGTCAAGTTCTCAGAGGACGGCATGGTGGAGCTGAAAGGAAAGGGAAAAACCATTCTGGATGATACAATCGGCGAGGATAAGAAAAAATTTATGATGGATCTGTTTTTGGAGAAGGGGCTTGAGATGCAATTCGCCCCGGATTTTAAGGAGCATCAATACAGCAAGCTCTTCGTCAACTCCGTGATCAATCCCATAACCGCTCTGACCCGCCGGGAGAACGGGATTGTTTTATCCTCCTTCCTCAGAAACACTGTTGAGGGCGCGGTTAGAGAAGCAGTGAACGTTGCCGCAAAGGAAGGCATAAAGAGGGATGAGAAGAGCGTTTTGGAAATGGTCTATTCCGTAGCCGAGAAGACATCCGGTAATACCTCCAGCATGCTACAGGATGTGTTAAAGGGGAGGACGACGGAAATTGATTCCATAAACGGCTACATCATTCGCCGGGCGAAAAAGCATAATATAGAGGTGCCCGTAAACGCGGTATTATGCGAACTTGTGAAAGCAGCTACCTGTGTGAAATACTAGATTTTGATCTCGTCCTCCACCTGGAACATCTCCGGCCACGTCCCCCATTTTGCAGAGCTTCTATTCTCCTTGATCCGGCTCTTCTCCAGAGGCAGGCGCTTCTCCGCAAGCCTTCTGATAATCATATCCTCTACATCGTAAAGCCGTGTGTGGAAAACCTCGGCAAGGATCTGTTTTGCCGTCTCCAGCTGCAGAGCCCGGGCATCGGCAACGTTTAACTTTGCGGGCTTTACCAGATGCTTTCGTGATCCTCTCATGCGCTCAGGTACTCCTGCCATAGCAGGCCTACAGTACGTGTAAGAATAAGTAGTTTTCCTGGAAAAAGATTACAGAAAACATTATTAACACTCATAAAAGTATGAATAACATACAATACCATGAATGAATCATTTTGAGTTTTTGTCTCCCCATCCACCACTCAAAAGCGGGATTATAATTTTCCCGAATCGGGGCCGGATCTTGATCGTTCATCGACGAGGATCGTATCGTCTTTGCCGCAAGGCTTTCATATACCGGCTCAGCAAATGAATAATTGTGAACGCCTTCGGCCTGCTTCATGACCAGATCAGAGCAAATCTAGAGGAAGAGCGGATATTCGAACCGACGAAGCCGCAAGAAGAAGCCATTCCTGCCATCCTCTCCGGAGAAAATGTGCTGCTAATCGCGCCCACAGGCACAGGAAAGACGGAGGCGGCAAGCCTTCCCATCTTTCATAAGATTCTCTCCAGCGAGCGCAAGGGCACGCTGGCAGTCTACATCACGCCGCTTCGTGCCCTGAACCGGGATATGCTGCGCCGGTTTCTCGAATGGGGAGAGAAGCTGAAGATCACAGTCGCAGTCCGGCACGGCGACACCAGCCAGGCAGACCGGAGAAAACAGGCATTAAAGCCGCCGGACCTGCTGATCACCACTCCCGAGACTCTTCAGGTGATGCTGACCGGAAAGCTCCTGCGCAAAAATCTTTCCACCGTCAAGACCGTCGTGGTAGATGAAGTGCATGAGATGGCCTCTTCCAAGCGCGGCTCGCAACTGGCCGTTCTCCTGGAAAGGCTGGCGGAGCTTGCCGGCGACTTTCAAAGGATTGGGCTCTCTGCCACGGTTGGCTCGCCGCAGGCCGTGGCCAGGCTGCTCGTCGGAACGGCACGCAGCTTTCGAATCATCCAGACGGATGTGGAGAGGGCCAGCGACTTTCGCGTGGTCAGCCCTGTTCCAGGCAGAGGGGACTACGCAATGGCGAGCACCCTGGAGTGCGATCCGCGTCTGGCTGCGCAGATTCGCTTCATCCGGGAGACCGTGCATGACAAGAAGTGCCTCATCTTCGTTAACACCCGGCAGGCGGCAGAGGTCCTGGGATCTCGGTTCCGCCAGCTTAACGAGCCCATCGGCGTGCACCACGGCAGCCTCTCTGTTGAAACGCGAGTGGAAGCAGAGGAGGCATTCAAGGCCGGCGATTTGCGCGGCCTGATCTGCACCTCCTCCATGGAACTGGGGATTGATATCGGCGATGTAGAGCATGTCATCCAGTACAGCTCGCCGCGTGAGATATCACGCCTGCTGCAGCGTGTAGGCAGAGCCGGACACAAGATCGGCCTCATCTCTTCCGGGACAATCATCGCCACCTGCGCCGATGACGTGGCCGAAGGCTGCGCCATTGCCCGCGGGGCGGCGGCAGGCGAGCTGGAAGCCATCCTGATTCACGAGAAACCCACGGATGTTCTGGCCAACCAGATTGTGGGTCTGGAGATGGATTTCGGGGACATAGACAGGAAAACGGTGCAACGAATCGTCACCAGAGCCTATCCCTTCCGGCAGCTTTGCGTGGAAGAGATGAGCGACGTCATCACTCAAATGGAGGAGCACAGGCTGGTGCGGCTGGACGGCGACGTTTTGCAGAGGACCCGCAAAGCGCGGGAGTACTACATCGAAAACCTCTCCATGATCCCGGATGAGAAGAGGTACAACGTCTACGACATCGTAGGCCGCCGCTCCGTGGGAACTTTGGATGAGGCATTTGTCATCAGCTTCGCCCAGCCGGGAGCCACGTTCGTCACCAAGGGTGAGATCTGGGAGATCACCGAGATTGGAGATAACGAGATCAAGGTGGTGCCCATTCACCGAAGCGGAGAGATTCCCAGCTGGACTGGTGAAGAGATTCCAGTTCCCTTTGCTGTGGCCCAGGAGGTGGGACGCATGCGACGGGAGATTTCGCAGGTCCTAGAAAGCGAAGGAAGCGGATGCGGAGGCGGCGAGAGCGGAAGCGGGCAGACCGTGGCCATGCTGCAGAGAAAGTATCCGGTAGAGGATGTTGCGGCAGAGGAACTGGTAGATCTCATTGCCAGGCAGATGGCGAAAAATCTGCCTGTTCCCGATGAATCTCACATCGTGGTGGAGAGCGGGGGAGAGGGGGCCGTTATCAACGCCTGCTTCGGCCACAAGACCAATGACACATTGGGCCGGATCATCACTGCTATCCTCTCAGCTCGATTCGGCAGCAGTGTGGCCCTGCAGATCGATCCCTATCGAATTGAGCTGACATTGCCCCGGTCACTCTTGGCCGAGGAGATCAAAAAGCTGCTCATCGATCTGGACCCAACTTACGTGGAGCCCATCCTGGAGATGACTCTCAAGAACACCACACTCCTGCGCTGGAAGATGGTGCACGTGGCCCGGAAATTCGGGGCTTTCTCCAGGGATGTGGACTATCAGAGGGTGAGCATGACAAAACTGCTCGCCGTCTTCGAGGGCACGCCCATGCACCGGGAGGCGCTGCGGGAGATCTATCATGACCGTCTGGACATCGAGCGAGCCAAGTGGGTTTTGGAGAGGATTCGGGACGGCTCGATCGAGATTATTACCAGCTCACTCAGTCCGATCGGGACTTCTGGAAAGGGCGGGGGCCGGGATGTCACCTCGCCTGAGCATGCCGACGCTGCCGTCATTGATCTTCTCAAGAACCGCATCATGAACGACCGTGTCCTTTTGTTTTGCGTTCACTGCAAGAAATGGAAGAGCATGCGGCAGGTCGAGCGAGTGCCCGAGCAGCCTGAATGTCCTTTGTGCGGATCGCGCATGGTGGCGGCCCTCAAGCCCTGGGAAGAAGAAGAGATCAAGATCGTCAAGAAGCCGGAGAAGAAGAAGACCGCTGAAGACAAGCGCAGGACCAAGCGTGTGTTTCGGAATGCCAACCTGGTCTTGAGCTATGGCAAGACCGCAGCTATCGCTTTAGCGAGCCGGGGGCTTGGTCCGGAGATGGCGGCACGGGTTGTGGGAAAAAGACAGAGTGATGAGCTGGAGTTTTACAGGGATATTCTGAAGGCGGAAAGGGAGTATGCCAGGACTAAGAGGTTTTGGGGATAATAATATTATCCGTTCTTTACTCCCACATACATCATCCATCCGCCCACCAGCACAGTTATTCCGAAGAGCACCAGGCTTTGCAGTCCCATGCCATTGGGCAGATCGAATATGACCACGGCACCCATGATCACGCTGCCTGCGCCCAAAAGAACCACACCAAGTCTGGCCGAGAGAAGATAGGTTATGAAGCCCAGGGCGATGAGGGCCGCAGCAATCAATAGGGGCGTTGAAAATAATGGGATGGACAGATTCATATTTCTCCGTCCTTTTGCTGCATACTTATACTTTCTTATAAGTTCGCCATCTATTTACCCTAGCATCTCGTTATTTATTGGCGATGAAACGCATTTACATGGACCACTCGGCCACTACTCCCGTGGCGCCCGAGGTCTTGCAGGCCATGCTGCCTTACCTTTCCGATAAGTTCGGCAACGCCTCCAGCCTGCACAGCTTTGGCAGGGAGGCAAAAGAGGCTCTGGAAGAATCTCGAGAGAAGATGGCAAAGCTCCTGGGAGCTAGCCCCGAGGAGATCATCTTCACCTCGGGGGGCACTGAGTCCGACAACTTGGCCCTGAAGGGCATAGCGCGTCGCAATAGCGCTCTCGGCAAACATATTATCACTACCAGCGTCGAGCATCCTGCCATCCTGGAGACGTGCAAAAAGCTGGAGAAGGAGGGCTTTTCCGTCACCTACCTGCCCGTGACGAGCGAGGGGCTTGTAGACATGACAGCTCTTGAGGCTGCCATTCGCCCCGATACCATTCTCATCTCCGTCATGCATGCCAACAACGAGGTAGGAACCATTCAGCCGCTGGAGGAGATCGGCAAGCTGGCAGCGGAGAAGGATATTTACCTGCATACTGATGCCGTGCAGAGCGTTGGCAAGATTCCAACGGACGTAAACGCCCTGGGCGTCGATTTGCTCTCCCTTTCCGCTCACAAGCTCTACGGGCCCAAAGGCGTGGGAGCGCTCTACATTCGACAGGGCACAAAACTGGAGAGCATAGTGCAGGGCGGCGGCCACGAAAGAGGCCTGCGCTCGGGAACGGAGAACGTGGCTGGCATCGTCGGACTGGCAAAGGCGGCAGAGCTGTGCGGCGAGAGCATAGCCGCGGAGGAGGAGAGGCTGAGCAAGCTCAGCGAGAGGCTGGCGGCCCTTGTCCTGGAACGGGTCAAGGATGCCTGGATCAATGGAACCATGAAGCGAAGACTTCCAGGAAGCCTGAATTTCGGCTTTTCCTATGTGGAAGGCGAATCGCTGCTCCTATACCTAGACTCCAAAGGCATAGCGGTGTCTACAGGATCAGCCTGCTCCTCTCACAAGCTGGAGCCATCCCACGTGCTCCTGGCGCTGGGCCTGCAGCCGGAAGAGTGCCACGGCTCTCTGAGGATCACCATGGGCCGCTCGAACACACCAGAAGAGGTGGACTATGTGGCGCAGTGCATTGCCGAAGCTGTAGAGAGGTTTAGAGGCATATCAGCTCTGGGAAGATGAAAAAAAATGAAAAGAGCTGCCCGGGTCTAGTGCTCGGCAGCCTTCCTGGCAGCCACAGCGATTCCGCGCTTGATCTGCTGCATCTCCTCAGGCGCGAGCACGGCGGTTCCCGTGGCCAGAAGACGATCCAGGGCGTCTACGACCAGCACCTCTTCCCCGGCTCGAATCTCCGGATCAGCGCTTAAGACGTGCTTGGCAAAGAGATTGCCGCCTTTGGCTACGAACGGTGCTGCATCCTCGCAGGCCACAACCCGCAGATGCGGGCTTTCCAACATGGCATGCAGCCGCCGTGCGCCCAGCATGCTGAGCGTCAATAGGTTGTCGCTGGCCCGAACCGTGGCGATCCGCTCCTTATTGGAGTAGAGGTACCTCAGCCGGCGCGTTTTGGAGAGGCTGTAGGTTGTATCCTCGGGAAAAAGGGCTTCGCCAGCCCCTCTGCCAAACTGATAATCGGCTATAATCCTGGCACGCTTTAGCATCTCATGTCCTTCCGGCAATACCCTCCAACTGCAGATAATAAAGAGTTATGGTTTCTGCAAAAGGGTGTCATAACCATAATCTATTTTGCTCTCCTCATTGCATCTCTTCCAATCCTGATTGCATGATATACTGGTGATTTAATTGAAACCTTTAAGCGTTGAAGATCCCGAAGTCGCAGCCGCGATCCAGGCTGAGCTGGAGCGGCAGCGAAATAACATAATATTGATCGCCTCTGAGAACTTCGCAAGTAGAGCCGTCATGGAGGCGCAAGGCTGCGTCATGACAAACAAGTATGCTGAAGGCTACCCAGGCAAACGCTACTACCGCGGCACGGCCTGTGTGGATGTGGCTGAGAATTTGGCTCGCGAGCGCTGCAAGAAGCTCTTTGCCGGCGCAGAGCATGTCAATGTGCAGCCGGTCAGCGGCACTCAGGCCAATATGGCAGCCTACTTTGCCGTGCTCAAGCTCGGCGACACCATCATGGGCATGAACCTGGCCCACGGCGGCCACCTCTCGCACGGCAGCCCGGTCAACTTCTCGGGCAGGATGTACAAGATCGTGCCCTATAGCGTATCCAAAGAGACGGAGATGCTCGACTACTCGGAGATGGCAGCTATTGCCAGAAAGAACAGGCCGCAGCTCATTGTGGTTGGCGCATCCAGCTATCCCAGAACCATCGACTTCAAGGTCGTCCGCGAGATTGCCGACGAGGTAGGGGCAAAGGTCATGGCCGACATAGCTCACATCGCTGGGCTGTGTGCCGTGGGCGCTCATCCATCGCCCGTGCCTTACGCGGATATAGTCACCACCACCACCCACAAGACCCTGCGCGGGCCGAGGGGCGCTCTGATCATTTGTAAAGAGGAGCTTGCTGCTGCCGTAGACAGATCAGTCTTCCCTGGCACCCAGGGCGGGCCTTTTATGCATGCCATAGCCGCAAAAGCGGTGGCCTTTAAGGAGGCACTGGCACCCGAGTTCAAGGAGTACCAGTTCCAGGTGGTCAAGAATGCTCGCGCTCTGGCCGACAGGCTTCTGGAAAACAAATTCGATCTGGTCTCAGGCGGCACGGACAACCACCTCATGCTTGTGAAGCTGATCAAAGAAGGCATAACAGGTAAAGTGGCCGACGAAACCCTGGAGAGGGCGGGCATAACCCTGAACAAGAATATGATACCCTTCGATCCGGCCACACCTTTCGTCACCAGCGGCATTCGCATCGGCACACCAGCCATGACTACGAGAGGCATGAGGGAGTTGCAAATGGTGCAGATCGCAGACCTGATTACCACGGTGCTGCGCGACATCAAGAACGAGGAGACGATAGCCGATGTTCGCAGGCAGGCTAGAGAGCTGTGCGGAAATTTCCCCCTCTATCCGGATCTGAACTGATATGATAATCGATGGAAAAGCTCTGGCGGCGGATGTTGAGGTCGAGACTGCCCAGAGGGTCAAAAAGCTGGCGGAGAGGGGAATTGTGCCGGGCCTGGCCACTGTGCTGGTGGGTGAAAATCCCGCGTCGCAGATGTACATCAGGCTCAAGCATTCCGCCTGCACGCGGGTAGGCATTCGATCGGAAAATGTGGTGCTTGCCGAGGACAGCTCTGAGGAAGATCTCATAGCCAAAATCCAGGAGCTGAACGACCGTCCGGACATAAACGGCATTCTCCTGCAGCTGCCGCTGCCCAGGGGCATCAGCCCTCAGAAGGCCATGATGAGCATATTGCCTGAGAAGGATGTGGACGGATTTCATCCCGTGAACATGGGCGCTCTTCTCCTGGGTGCGGAGCGCCTCGTGCCCTGCACACCACGGGGCATCATTTATGCTCTGGAGAGACTGGGCAAGAAGCTGGAGGGGGCGGAGGCCGTGATTGTGGGCCACAGCAACGTGGTAGGCAAGCCTCTGGCTGCCATGCTGCTCAGCCGCAATGCTACCGTCCAGGTCTGCCACGTCTTCACCAGGAATCTGGCCGAGCACACCAGAGATGCTGAGATATTGGTAGTAGCAGCAGGCGTTCCTGCCCTGATCAAGAAGGATATGGTCCGGCCAGGGGCCATTGTCTTTGATGTGGGCATCAATCGCGTTGGAGATAAGACGGTTGGCGATGTGGACTACGACGCCGTAAAGGACATCGCATCAGCCATAACTCCTGTTCCCGGCGGGGTAGGACCGCTTACGGTAGCCATGCTGCTCTCCCAGACGGTCTTTGCGACGGAGAGCCAGATGGTCTAAAATGTCCCTGGTCATCGCACTGGCTGCCGGCCGGGAGGCCGTAATTGGAGCCGACCGGCGGGCTATCGCTTTTTTGGGTTCTTGCCCAAAGCTTGAAGAGGAGCTTTACTCCGGGATGATCGAAAATGATCAGGAGCTGGCAGACAGAGCCAGAGAGCTTGGCGCCACTTTGCAGATCTCTGACGGCAGGGAGAAGGTCTGGAGGAGGGGTGATCTGCTGGTAGGTGAGGTCACTGAAGTCTCCGCCAGGCTCTCCCGGCGCAGAAGGATCTACCTCACACCCGGGGCCAGTATGCAGGTAGACATCACAAGCGGGGAAGATGCCTGCACAGTGGGTGCGGGCGCAAAAGGCGCAGGCGGCGAGGCGAGGGTCAGAGCCTGGGATGGTGTGGGATGCACCGTCTTTGGCAACCGCTTCACTCAGAAGCTGGCCTACGAAGAGGTGGGCCGGGCGGATGGAAGGGTAAACGAGGCTCTCATCAAGGCTATCCTGAAAAAAGCCGGGAAGAGGACGGCATCGGTAAGCCGGGAGCACATCGTCTTGCATAGCCATGCCCCAAAAGCCGATCCCAAGGCGTCTCTCTTGAGGGCGCTGGAAGAGGACTGCAAAGAGAGCGGCTGGAGGCTATGCGCTCTGCAGTGATCCTGGCAGGCGGAGAGAGCCGCCGCCTGGGCGCGGAAAAGTCGCTTCTGGAGTTTGATGGCAGGCCGCTCATCTGCTGGACTGTAGAGAAGCTCTCCCGGACGGCGGATGAAGTAGTAGTAGTGGCCAGGAGCAAAGCTCATGCCGAGCGGCTGGAAAAGATAATCTCGGACTATTCTCCTGCGAAGACAAAAGTCACCTTCGCCTGGGACAGAGTGGCAGGATTTGGGCCAGTGGCGGGCCTCTCTGCCGGGATGAAGGAAGCGCGCGGTGAGCTGGCCTTTGCAACGGGATGCGACCTGCCTTTTTTGCAGCCCCAGGTTATCGAGAGGCTCTTTGAGCTGGCCGACGAAGAGGGCTATGAGGCGGCGGTTCCAGTGCAGCCCAATGGCTTTTTCGAGCCGCTTCACTGCGTTTACCATCGGGAGAAGATGTGGCTTGCCTGCGAGAGGGCTCTAGAGAGAGAGGAGCGCAGAATTTATGCACCGCTACAGGAGATGTGCGTCAGGCGCGTCCATGTGGATCTGCTGCGCTCCCTGGATCCCGATCTTCTCAGCTTCTTTAATTTGAATACAAGAGAGGATCTCGAAAAGGCCAGAGCACTATGGCCGGAGTGCAGAAAGCACTCAGGGCTGAAGCAATGCAATGCTTCAGACGTAGTGCTTTAGGATCTGATAAATCGTATAGACCACTATTACGAAGAGCGCAATGCGCATCAGCCACCAGAAGGTATTCCAGAGAACAACTGCAGTTAAAACGGCTAGCAATATCAGGATCAGATTCTTCTCGCGGCTCAAGGCTGGGCGCGGCAGGCAAAAATTACGCCTTTCCATGGCAGCCCATCAACAACGGTAGTATTAATTGTTTTTCCTATGAACCAAAAGCATTATACATCCCCATTCCTCTGTGAGGGTGGTGAATGTGCATTGGATAAGCTTGAGCTGGTGATGAGGAATACTGAAGAGGTAGTGACGGTAGACGAACTTAAGGGCCTTTTGGAGCAGAGCCGCAGGCCGCGCGCTTACGTAGGCTACGAGACGAGCGGCAAGGTGCATCTGGGCCACATGCTCACTGCCAACAAGCTTTTGGACCTGCAGAAGGCGGGCTTTGACGTCGTTGTCCTGCTCGCAGATCTGCATGCCTTCCTCAACGAGAAGGGCACCCTGGAAGAGGTGCGAAAGATTGCGGACTACAACCGGGACTGCTTCATGGCTCTGGGCCTGGACCCGGAGAGGACGGAGTTTGTCTACGGAACGGACTATCAGCTCAAGCCGGACTACATGCTCAAGATCTTGCAGATGGCCAGGAATACCACGCTCAACCGCGCCAGGCGGAGCATGGACGAGGTTTCCAGGAACGCGGAGAACCCCATGGTCTCGCAGATGATCTACCCGCTCATGCAGGCCATCGACATCGCCGACCTGCACATCGACCTGGCAGTGGGCGGCATTGACCAGAGGAAGATTCACATGCTGGCCCGCGAGGAGCTGCCGCGCCTGGGGCTGCCCGCGCCCGTATGCATGCACACGCCCCTCATCGCCGGACTGAACGGGGAGAAGATGTCCTCCTCCAAGGGAAACAACATCGCTGTGGACGAGCCGGCAGAAGATGTTGAAAAGAAGATCAAGAGCGCTTTTTGCCCTGCCAAGGTGGTGGAGAACAATCCGGTGCTGGCCATATGCAAGTACCACGTCTTCCCAAGGATGGAGGCGGGGATGACCATCAAGAGGCCGGCCAAGTTCGGCGGGGATGTTTCTTATCAGAACTACGAGGCGCTGGAGGCGGACTTCGTCTCCGGGGCGATGCACCCCATGGATCTCAAGAAGGCAACAGCGGAGTGCATGAACGAGATACTGGCGCCGGTGAGGGAGAAGATGGCGACTCAATAATCCTTATTATTTTAATTTACATACAATTAATTTGATCCGCATTTGCATGGTCCCTGCTAAAAAATTATTAGATAATTAAGGATGATAAGAACAACGCTAAAATGTCATGTGGAACTAAACAAAAGCCCGAAGGAAGTTTATATAGAATGAAAATTTTATCAATTGGGAGATATTTTGATCATAAAAATGTTGAAAATATATCTTATAAGTCAAATACATCATTGTTTGAGTATGACATAGTTATTTGGGACCCAAATTTCCTTATTTCTGAATATCGCGGCATAAATTATTCAAGACATAAATATCCGCTTGATGAGTTTAGCGATTTTAATGAAGAAACCGAATTTATTGAGGATGTCTCAAGACGCAAAAGAGAAATGGCAGAAATCTTGGAAAATGGAAAATCTATTATTATTTTTACTCCGAAGCCGCAACGGTTTAATGCATCGTCTGTAAAAGATTTATCCGCAATATTGCCCATAGAAAATGTGCAAACAATAGACGGAGCAGGGGAATCAATTGATTTTAGTGGAAAGGAACCATTTAATAAGTTTTGGGTGACAAATAAGGATTACTTAACCTATCGGGCATATTTTGAAAGATGTAAAAATGGCGAACCTATATTTTATATTAAAGGTACTAAGAAGGTATTAGGATTTCACTTTCGCTTAGGAAACGGAAACTTGATATTTATCCCTAATTTCCTTGATGAGGGAATTTATAATATTTCAAAAAAGAGAAAGAATGAAGCGATCAATAACTTCATAGAATCAATTAAAAATTTGATTTTCGAATTAAATAAGGATGCAGATGATTTCAAAATTCCAAATTGGTGCTCAAATTATTCGTTACCTGGAGAAAATCTCAATCGGGATAAACTTCGGAGACAGGAAGCTGAATTAAAAGAAATTGAATCAAAGATAAACATACAAAAAAAACTACTCATGGAATTGGAGAAGCATAAGATCCTCTTTGCGGGTGATGGAAGAGACTTAGAATTAGAAGTATGTAAAATATTTCGCGATTTGGGATTCGATGTTAAAGAGGGGCCACCTGGAAGAGATGATTTAATTTTAAAGTGCCACGATAAAATTGCAGTTGTTGAAGTAAAAGGAGTCTCTAAGAGTGCGGCAGAAGCCCATGTTCGGCAATTAGAGAGTTGGGTGTGTGATCATCCTCAGCAACCACAAATTAAACCCAAGGGTATATTAGTAATAAATACATATAAAAATATTCCCTTAAAGGATAGAACAGAAAAACCCTTTCCTGATCAGATGTTACCATTTTCAGAAAAGAGAGGGCATTGCTTGATTACTGGATTACAATTATTAGGTTTATATTTTGATTGTATGAATAAGCCCTCTAAGAAAGAAGAGATGATTCGGCTTTTATTTGATACAAATGGAATATTTAGGGAATATGAGGATTCATCGAAATTTCTAGAACCGAACAATATAGCCCAAAAAAAAATGAAAAATTGTGAATCGTCATAATCGAAGGGATACCAAATTTATTTCATTCAATCTTAAGGGAAGAGCTAAAAGCACGAAATAAGGCCCGTATTGATATCTTCTGTCTTAAACCGAAAGACTGGAGGACGCCGACAAACTGCCTCACCAGCGGTCCTGGTGAGCCTGGAAAGCACGCTGGAACAGTTCCGGGGCATCGAGGATGAGCTGAAAGACTGAAGACCAACGGCGAGCCGGCTCGAAATACCGCAACTGATTCGATTCGCTACCCAGCCCCGGCCCGAGGCACAGGCCCATCTGGGGGCGCCACCGCCCACGTGCGGGCGGGCGCATGCGGGCGAGCGGCCCCG
>JBAQXX010000049.1:0-95362 GCA_049299735.1 Methanothrix sp.
ACGCCCGTCTTTCCCGAGGCGCGGTTGGTGAGGATGCGGATGGGATCGACGGCCTCGGCGTTGGAGCCGCTGGTTATGACGATCCTCTTGCCCGCCATGTCCGCCGGCCCAAGCAGCCTCTCCACCTCTCGCACCACATGCAGGTTATCGGCGATCTTGGCCTTGCCCTCCTCGATGCGCGGATCGATCAGAGTCACGCCCATGGCCCGCAGCGCACCGAGATTGCGAAGCACCGCAGGGTGGCGGTACATGGCCTCGTGCATGGCAGGAACGACGGCAACAGGTTTGCCGCTGCCAAGAGCTGTGGTGGCAAACGTTGTTACTGGCGTGTCGTCGATGCCGCAGGCCATCTTGCCGATGGTGTTGGCTGTGGCAGGCGCGATGAGGAGCAGGTCCGCGAGGCCGCCCACGCCGCAAAACTGCACATGCTCCACCCGGCCGGTAATTTCCGTGATCACCGGGTTTGCGCTGGCATACTCCAGGGCGTAAGGGTGCAGGATCTGCTGCGAAGCAGCGCTGGCTACAACGTGCACATCTGCGCCGCGCCTGATCAGATCGCGAATGAGGTCCACGACCCGCACGGCTGCGATGCTGCCTGTAACTCCTACTACGATCGTCTTATTGCAAAGCGTTTCGCTTACTGAGCACGTGATGTCGGAGGGCATGATGGTCCTGCTAATCTATGCAGTTACTAAAAGATGGCTCTTTCCCTGAGCCTGTCCGCGGGCCCCCGGCGCGCGCCTGTGAGCGCGCAGGCACAAACCTTATTTAACAATTCAATCGAGGGACTATGCCGTGCCGGGGTGGCCTAGTTGGTTAGGGCGCGAGACTCATAGGGTAATACGATTAACGCGCGCTTCCTGAGGTATCTCGAAGTCGCGGGCTCGAATCCCGCTCCCGGCACCTAAATTTTCATTATCTTCATTTTATGTTGAGTTATGATAACATGATTCGTTCTGCAAGGGATTCTCAAGAGATCCTTCTATTGACTGCGAAAGGGCATTTTTCGGTATTCAAGCCGGCCATTGCCACAATCGAGGAAACAACCAAATAGCTTGCGGATACATATCAATGATGATTATGAAGCTGAAAGTCAAGATTACCGGCCCTAAAGTCCATGATGTGGGCTATCGAGTGTTTCTGCTCAAACATGCTATGGACATGGCCCTGCCCGGCCTCTCTACCTATAACTGGGAAGAAGACGGCCAACAAGAGGTAATAGCCCTGGTGGAAGGAGATGAGGCTCGAATTAAAGCCTTCCTGATGATGGTTGAGAAGAATAAGCCGGAACTGGCAGCAGCCATTAAGGTGACCTCTGAGCCCTACGACGGCGACGTTGGGCGAACAAGCGAAGTAGCCATGCTTTGCACATTTGTTCAACTGGACAAGGCCATCCCGCTGCTCCTGAAGATCCAAGACAATACCGCAGTCACTCCGCAAATCCTGAATGAGATCAAAGCGGTGCGGAAAACCACAGACGCGACGTTCGAAGAAATTAAAGGATTGAGGGAAGACATCCAGCCAGGATACGGTATGACTCTTAGACAGGTACAGGCCGATGTACGAGCAATAAAGGAACGACTGGGGATGCAGTGAAGAAAGAATTGGCTCATTGTTTTCTCAAGTGGCTAACCTAAAGAGGCCAGCAAAAATGCCATCAGATGAAGAGACCATAGCAGAGAGGCTTCTCAGTGTTTTCACGAAAAGGGACGATGCCGAATGGGCATTTGGCCTGATGAAAGACGCTATAGACCGCCTTGGCATTAAAAGCCCTGAAGATCCACGCATTGCTATTACACTTCCCCATTCTGCCAATAAAGGACGTGCTTTTCGCCTAGATTTTTGTCAATGGTTGGTTTTATCCTTTCAGAAAGAAACGAAAAAAGAGGGGCAACGTATAATCATAATTGCTCTTTTTGCAGATATTCCTGAACTAAACGAATTCCCAAAGGGGACTTTTGCCCGCAAAGAAGATGAAAAAAAAGTCCAACTATACTATCTTCCCATGAATCTTGTTAGGCCATTCGACTTAAAACTTAAAGAGATATATCAGGACACATTTGAATATATTTTAAAAAAGTTTAACAGATGGGGATTCACACCATATCGAAAAAGTCATTTTAATGGATTGGCTGAAGCGATGTTCGATATGAAAAAACGCAAAATTTTGCTGGATAGAACATATGGTCAAATGCATAATAACCCCTATCTCATCGAAGATCTTTCAGATGATACGGGAATTATAAAGGAAGATCATGAAAGATGGCTTCAATCTATTGATCGCAAAGGCCAGGCCATTATCTTTGGCCCTCCCGGCACCGGCAAGACCTTCCTGGCCGAACACCTCGCCCGCCACCTGGTCAGCGGCGGCGACGGATTTGTGGAGCTGGTTCAGTTCCATCCGGCTTATGCTTACGAAGATTTCATCCAGGGAATCCGGCCCCGGGCCCGCCCGGACGGCACTTTGGAATACTCTGTGGTCCCCGGCAGGTTCCTCGAATTCTGCGGAAAGGCTCAAGACAAAGATGGCATTTGCGTCCTCATCATCGACGAGATCAACCGCGCCAATCTCTCTCGCGTCTTCGGAGAGCTGATGTACCTTCTGGAGTACAGGAACAAGGACATCCCTCTCTCGGTTAACGGTACCCTTTTCCAGATACCGGAAAATGTGCGCATCATCGGCACCATGAACACCGCAGACCGCTCTATCGCCCTGGTGGACCATGCCCTGCGACGCAGGTTTGCTTTTATCCAACTGAGGCCCGACTTCGATATCCTGAGGAGATATCACGCCAGAGAAGGCACAGAATTTCCGGTAGAAAGCCTTGTTTCTGTCCTGACGAATCTAAACAGGGAGATCAAAGATCCTCATTACGAGCTTGGCATCTCTTATTTCCTCAGAGAAGATTTGAAGGCGGAGATTGAAGGCATCTGGAGGATGGAGATCGAGCCTTATCTTGATGAGTACTTCTTTGATAACAGCAAGAGCGCCGACAAATTCCGCTGGGAGAGCATCAGATCCTCACTTGGGTTTTGATTTCAATGAGTTCGCAACCCAGAGTCATTGAGCTCTTTGAATACGAGCCGCTAGAGGTGACTCGCCAGCATTTGCCACTTGAGGCGGCGGAGCTGATCCGGCAAAAGCATTCTGATGTCATAAAAGTTGAAGCTACCACTTTTCTCCCTGATTCCTCCTGGAAGCTGACGGCGCAGGGCGTTGTGGGCTATCTTCCCGTAACCCCGGAAGTTGGATTGAGACTGCGACCCAAAGTGCCCATTGAGAATATCTTTCGCATGCTGGAATACGCTTACGACCTGGAAAGCTTTCATCTTCTGGAAGGGCTGGTGGATTGCTCCAGCCTGGAGGACTTCTACGACCGTCTGGCAAGACTTCTCGCCGTCCAGGTCCTTAGCCGGGGGCGCAGGGGCTTTTATCGAGCCTACCAAAAGCGATCGGAAGAGCTTCCTTTTGTTCGAGGGCGGCTGGACCTTCGAGCCGCCTGCCAAAAGCCCTGGGAGACGAGGATTGCCTGCCACTTCGAGGAGCATACCCCGGATGTGGATGAAAACCGAATCTTGGCCTGGACGCTGCTGCAAATCCTGCACAGCGGATTATGCACAGAGCGGTCGCTTCCTCTGGTGCGACAGGCCTATCGAAATACGGCGGGCTTTGTGCAGCTCAGCCCCTGCCAGGCCGAAGAGTGCATCGGCAGGCACTACAGCCGACTAAACCAGGACTACCAGCCAATGCATGCACTCTGCAGATTCTTTCTGGAGCACCGGGGTCCGGGACACGAGACGGGAGACCGTAAACTGGTGCCATTCCTCGTGAAAATGTATCGCCTTTACGAGCTGTTTGTAGCCAGGTGGCTGAAGGAGCATATTCCTTCTGGATTCTCGATTCAATCACAAGAACAGGTAATAATCGATTCCAATCTTGACATAAAATTCAAAATCGATTTATCGATATTTAACGAAAAAACCGGTCGCTGTGCCTTTGTCATGGACACAAAGTACAAATCGAAGCCGCCGTCTGCGGCGGATATTCAGCAGGTGACTGCATATGCGGAAACTAAAGACTGCCAGGAAGCTATCCTGATTTATCCGGCGGGCTTCGGCACAGTTCTAAGAGGCAAAGTGGGGCCTATCAATGTCCGAAGCATTGTATTTTCCTTAGACGGGGATCTGAAAAAAGCAGGCAACCGTTTTGTCAAGGATCTATTCGAAACAGGGATCGAAGAAAAAATGGATTAGAGCTGGATGCGCGAATCTCGCATTAGGCTGTGCATAAGAATGGCTTTAATGCGAATAACGCGGCTTCTGGCGCTTCCTTCATATCGGCCTTTTCCATGAGGCAGCAGAATTATCCTTTGTACCCGGTGGTGCTCTCAAAGATCTCCCGCAGCCGTCCCGCAGTCGCCGGCGAAAGCCTTCTGTCCACGGCATCCAGAAAAGTCTCTGCGCACTGAGGCGCGATGCACAGCAGGCATTCCGAGCCGTCCATGGCTCGCTCTGCCAGATACTTCAAGTCATCATCGGACAGCTTCTCCAGACGGGATAGAAAGTCTTCCCTGTCGGTTATGTAGTAGCTGGAGAGGGATGTGAGAAGGCCGCCTGATGTCTTCGGATCGCTGCATGGCGCCAGCCTCCTCAAGATCGAGATATCCTTATCGTTGAGCTTTTTCATCGTAACCACTTTAATACCATTTTTCATTCTTTCTTCAAGCATTTTTCGGGCCTGAGATTTGGCCGCGAGCGGGACTTTGGCAGCCACCTCTCCGGAATGAAAGCCCCTCTTGGGCAGGATGCTCCTCTTGTCCAGGCGCAAAACAACAAAACTGTCGCCAGCCGTTCTTTCATATCATTCCACCTGAATTGAAATCGAATTTAGCAAGGATTAAATTCTTATGATTGCGACAAGATTAATATGCGTATAGCACTTAATTAACTATTGTGATGTGGGGAAAAATGATCGCAGATTTGAGGGTCAAATGCAGATGAAGTCGCCATGTGAGCAGATCGTATGGGATGTGCTGCCCAGCATCAGGGCGGCGACCGCCGAAGAGCTGGTCAGGAGAGGGATATCCCAAAAAGAGGTCTCCAGGATGCTGGGCATCACGCCTCCTGCCGTGTCTCAGTACGTATCCAAGAAGAGAGGCTACAATATCGAATTTAGGGAGGACATCCGCCAGTCCATTGGAAGGCTCGCCGACGACCTGATAGAAGAAAGAGTAAAAGGCAGCCAGCTTGTGCCGAGGATCTGCGAGATCTGCCGAATGCTGCAGGACGACGAGGCTGCTTGCATTTCCACCAAATGCAAGGGACTGTGAAATGAATCGGGCAGATAAGCTGGAAGACCTTAAAAAGAGGATTGCAGAGAAGGGAGAGCTCCTCGTCGCCTACTCAGGAGGCGTGGACAGCAGCCTTCTGGCCAGGGTGGCGCACGATGTTCTGGGCGACAGGGCATTGGCCGTCATTTTAGACAGCGAGACCATGCCCAGAAGCGAGCTTGATAAAGCAAGGGAGCTGGCAGCATCCCAGGGGCTCAATTATCGGGCAGCAAAATACTCCATCCTGAAAGAAGAGCCGTTCTGCCAAAATCCGGTCAACCGCTGCTACATCTGCAAGAAAAAGTCTGCGGCGGTCCTGAAGAGCATAGCTGCAGAGCAAGGCATAAGCTGCATCGCCGATGGAGTCAACCTCTCCGATTACGGGGACTTTCGGCCCGGAATTGCTGCCTGCGATGAAGAAGGAATCTGGCATCCTTTTGTAGATGCACGCATAACTAAAGAGGATATCCGTGCTCTGGCGCATAGCCTTGGCCTGCCGGTCTGGAACAAGCCTTCCTCAGCCTGCCTGTCATCTCGAATTCCTTATGGCGAGTCGATAACACCGGAGAACTTGCGAATGGTGGAAGAGGCGGAGGAATACCTGAAAAGCCTGGGCTTTTTGCAGCTTCGTGTGCGGGCCCACGGACGAGCGGCCCGAATTGAGCTATTAAAGCAGGATATGGCCGGTGCGGTTGAAGGCGGCGATGAGATCGCCAGGGTGCTCAAAGCCATTGGATTTGACTATGTCTCCCTGGATCTGGAGGGCTTTCGTAGCGGAAGCATGAACGAGGGTTCATTGAAAGAGGTTTTATGGACGTCCAGGAAATAAGAAAGGATTTTCCCATCACCAAAGATGTCATCTATCTGGACAGCGCCTCCACCAGCCTGACTCCGGAGCCTGTTTTAGAGGCTGTCCAGGATTACTACCATAGCTACAAGGCCAACGTGGGCCGCGGCGTTTACCGGACGGCGCAGCTTGCCGATCAACGCTACCGGGACGCTCACCGCAAGGCAGCCGACTTCATAGGCGGGGCCGGGCCGGAAGGAATGACGGTATTCACCAGGAATACCACCGAGTCCATCAACATCGTCGCTCGCGGCATGTCCTGGAAAAAGGGGGATCGCATCGTCACCACCCTTCTGGAGCACCACTCCAACCTCTTGCCCTGGATGAGGCTGAGAGAGAATGGCGTGGAGCTTCAGGTCATAAAGCCGGACAAAACGGGAATGATTGATCCGGAAGACTACGAAAAAGCGATAACCAAAGGCACCCGGCTGGTGGCAGTAAGCCAGCTCTCCAATGCCCTGGGAACAGTCCTTCCCGTAAAGGAGATCGGCAAAATCTGCAGGGAACGGGGCGCCGCCCTCCTGGTGGACGCTGCCCAGTCCGCGCCCCACATGCCCATAGACGTCAAGGATATCGATTGCGATTTTCTCTGCTTTTCCGGACACAAGATGCTTGCACCCATGGGAACGGGCGTTCTCTGGATCAAGAAGGAAGGAGAGGTCGAGCCGCTCCTGGTTGGCGGGGGCATGGTGCAGGATGTCGGCGAATGCTGGTATGATATCAAGAAGGGCTATGAGGGCTATGAAGCAGGCACGCCCGACATTTCGGCAGGCATTGGTCTGGGCGCTGCCGTTGACTACCTCACAAGGGTGGGCGTCGAGGATATCCACCATCACGAGCAACGGCTCACGGAAAATCTGCTGGAGGGCCTGCAAGAGATAGAAGGAGTAGTGGTCTATGGCATGAGCCCCGGTGCACCGGCACATGGCGGCGTGGTCTCCTTTGCAGTAGAGGGCCTCTTGCCTCACGAGGTGGCTCTCATGCTCGACCAGGCATCGAGCATATGCGTTCGCTCCGGCCATCACTGCTGCATTCCCCTAATGAAGCATATGGGGCTGAAATACGGCACCGTGCGCGCCTCGATTTATCTCTATAACACAGAGGATGAGATTGAAAAGCTTCTGGCAACGCTGGAGCAGATTGCCAGGATGGCCTAGTTAGATGGAGCCAGGAGTCAAAGAAATGATCACGGAATGCAAGTGTCTGAGGCTGGACGGTGCCAATGCAGAGGACGCGACCTGCCAGGTGGTGGAAGAGGTGCCGCTCTCTATATTTATCAACGGCCGGCATTTCGTAACCGCCATGACCAGCCCCCGGATGAGAAAGGAGTTTATCACCGGCCATCTCTTTGCCGAGAGGATCATTTGCGGACCGCAGGAGATCGAGTCTTTGGAGATCGAGGGCAATGTAGCTCGCGTTATAGTCGCGAATCCCATGCGGGCCATCGTCCCCCGGAGGCCGATTGTTAGCGGCTGCGGCGGGATTGCTTCTTTTCTGGATGAGTCCAAGCTTCCCGAAATAAAATCTGATCTGAAAATCGGAAGATTGCAGGCCCAGGAGGCCATGCGGTCCATCTCGCTCTCCGAGACGCACATAGCCACAGGGGGAGTGCATTCCGTGGGCCTCTTCGCAGAAACGGGGCCGATCTGCATCATCGAGGACATCGGCCGGCACAATGCCCTGGACAAGGCCATCGGCGATGCGCTCATTCAGAAGAAGGATTTCGACTTTCACCGGACATTTGTGGCCTGCACGGGCCGGGTATCCTCGGACATGGCCCTCAAGTGCTCTGTGGCCGGCATTCCCATCATCGTCTCGCGCGGAGCCACTACCAGCCTGGCCATATCCATTGCCGAGAGGACGAATTTATGCATCATCGGTTTTCTGCGGGGAAAGAGGCTTTCCGTTTACACCTGCCTGGAGAGATTTGCGATTGATCTGCTCTAAATGCCACGAAAGGGCCATAATCTCTCAGCGTTACTCCGGGCAGCACCTCTGCCATGACCACTTCATCATGGATTTTGAGAGAAGAGTGGCGAAGACTGTGCAGAGAAACGACATGGTCAGGGACGGCGAGCGCATCGCTGTGGCCGTGAGCGGGGGCAAGGACAGCACCGCTCTGCTCTTTTGCCTGCGGCGGATCCTGGCGAAAAGGGATGTAGAGCTTGTGGCCGTCACCGTGGACGAGGGCATCGCCTGCTACAGGGACGACACTATTAAGGCGGCAAGAGTGATCGCGAAGCAGCTCGCAGTCGAGCAGCATATTGTCTCCTTCCGGGAGGAGTACGGCTACAACCTGGACGAAATGGTGCCGGGAAAAAAGGTCGCGCCCTGCACCTATTGCGGTGTCTTTCGCAAGAATGCCCTCAACCGCGCAGCAAAACGCCTGGGGGCAGATAAGGTCGCCACCGGCCATAACCTGGACGATGAAGCGCAGACCATTATGATGAACTATCTGAAAGGTGATTTTGAGAGGCTGATGCGTTTTCGGCCATGGCGAGCCCAGAAGGGCCTGGTGCCCCGCATCAAGCCCCTCCGGGAGATGCCGGAAAAGGAGATCGCCCTCTACTGCATGGTAAACGGGGTCTTCACCGAGTCGCAGGAGTGCCCTTATGCCCTGCTTTCTCTGCGCGCGGATGTGAGGGACATGATGAACAGCCTGGAGAGCCAGTTTCCCGGAACAAAGCAGTCCACAGTGCAGGGATTTGAAAAGATCGCGGCAAAGGCGCAGGGCAGCTATGCCCAGATGGAGCTGGCCGCCTGCAAAAAGTGCGGCGAGCCCTGCGTCAAGGAGCTGTGCAAGGCATGTGAGCTGTTAGGACGACTGAAGAACGATTCTCAGTAGACAGGATTATAGGTTCTGTTGCGTCCTTGGGCGTTCGTTTGTGGTGGTGCGAGCAGGGCGGCGAGTAACCTGCACAAGACCATATTTCACAATTAGTGTTACAAATGATTCGCAGTAATGTGTGGATATATTAATACACTGAAAAAATAAGAATTAAGTTGATGGCGTGGGTCCAGGGGAAGGAGACGGACTAGGCGGAGCTATCAGCTTAAGGAATCCTTTACCATTTTGGTTCTCAATGATTTTCACCGCAGTGGTTGCATCAAATGATAATGTTGTTGCATGAAATGCGGATAAAACCAAATCTTGGAATACTTGATCTCTCTCCAAATCATCAACATTTAAACCTAGTTCCCTCGCTTGATTTATGCCTATATGATGCCCGTGGCTTTTAAATTCGTTGTGATTTGCCAATTTTCCGGCCGTAATACCTGCAAGTTCTCCAGCATTTGCTTGGCCTATAAACATATATTTTTCGAGCCACTCCGACACTAGTTTTCGAGACAAATCTAGCGCATTTTGGCTCTCAATTAACAGATCTGGACCATATTGACTTAGAATAGGCATCCAAGCGGCTAGTTTCTTTGGATCTTCGCACTCGATTTTAGCTCTCTCAAATTGATCGATTATTGCCTGTGCAGGAATAGATCTAAATCCAAGTGGTGTCTGAAGATAGACTTGAGGATCGATTGGGCCAATGAATGAATGTTTTCCCATGATAATTTGGTTTGAGGCACATGCAATCATAGTAGCGGCAGACATTGCATAATTAGGGACTATGACCCGAAGATCGGTAAATTTAGTTCGAAGATATGAAACAATGGCCCCCGCCGCTTCTATAGAACCTCCGGGACTATGAAGAATTAGGTCTAGATTTGTCCCGGACAAACCATGAACGACTTCCATAAAACCCTGAATATCTTCATCAGTTATCGTGATAAGTCGAGGATCTACGTTACATGGTTGTGTGCATTTCGTGGCATAAAAAATTGTGTTTCTTTCAGTTTTACTGCTAATAAGAGCTAAGTATTTCCTTCGAATTGTATCGGCGGCCGAGGCGTTTCCCTTGGCCACCTCTTGTTGCATTTCTGTTAAAATCGCACTCCATGATGGCATGAAGTACTTTATGATGAGTTAGAACTATATGAACTGATCGTGCATTGAGTTGTTTGCCCAAGATATACGCCGCTCTTTTGCAATAATTCGTTATATTGACTATAAAATCTCATTACATCTGCAACTCCGGGCTGCTTTTGGGCACTCTTTATTATTTCCTCTAATTCAAGCTTGGTGTCCGCTGCCATTTACTATATCCTCCTTTACGTTTAACGTATTACTTACCATATCAACCGATATTAGGTTGTTGGTCGTTTTTGTATAACTAAAATTAATTAATTTTTTCTAATTTTTATTTCTGCAAGCTGTGCGCGAGGAAATTCGTGCCAAACGAAGGATTCGAGGGCATGAAGTACGACCCGCGCATAGTAACGACAAACCTCGATTTGTACTTCAAGAATATCTCCCTGCGAAAAATCGCAGACAATCTTAAGCAGTGCCATATCATAAGGAAGTAGGCCATAAGAAGCCTAAGCTTATGGTGACTGATGGTCTGCACTCATACAAGAAAGCGTTCAATAGCGAATTTTACGACCATCATCGGTCATGCACGCATATAGCTGACGTGGCTTATTGCAGGAAAGCCTAAACAACGTTCTTGAGAGGATGAACGGCACCATAAGGGAACGAGAGAAGATCATGAGGAGAATTAAGGTAGATGACACGCCGATTATCCCTATGAACAAGATCTATTACAACTTCATCAGGCCACACATGGGTCTTCGTGGAGCTACACCAGCGGAGGCAGCAGGAGTTGGGATCGATGGAGAAAACAAGTGGAAGAATTTGCTCAAGGCGAGCTTAAATCATACAAAATAAGTATGCGGCTAATGACGGGAGGACATTTCTACGATAAGTTAATAAATGTCCTCCCGTCATAAGAACGTGCATGGCTAGAAAACCGTATCGAGTCGAAATTACTTACCCAAGCAAAAGGAAACCACAATATTTCCTTGTGAAGGAAATAAGAGTTGGTGATAAGCATAGAAAAATCAAGCGTTATATGGGTAGTGGAGATACTCCGCCGTCTGCATACGATGTCCAACAATATTGCGAAAAATTTGCCTATGAAATGGAGATGAAAGCGGCGCTCAAAAAAGCGGAAATGAGTAGCGCCTCATATACATCAGACTACTTAACGCGAGAACAAATCAGTTACCTTGAAGAAATACGTTTTATATATAAGTCCTTTCGGGATTTATTGACTATAAACGAGTTAGAGGCATACGAGAAAAATTTTGAGATTAAATATATTCAAGGCACTACGTTTATTGAGGGAAATACATTATCATTGGCTGAAGCGAGCGACTTGATTTTGAGAGGTATTCAGCCGAAAGATAAAACGCTTAGAGAAACGAATGAGGTACAAAATTTTAAGAAGGTTATTGCATATAGAAATAAATATCGTGGAAAAATAACATTGGATTTTATTAAACGCTTACACGCATTAATAATGTATAATATCGATGATGATTCCGCGGGATGTTTTAGAAGATCAGATGATATTGGGATTGCAGGGTGTGCCCTCAGGGTTGCAGTGGCTGAGGAGATTGAAAGCTCGCTCGATCTAAGCATAAATCATTATTATAGTCAATTAGAAAAGAAATGCCACCCGTTCGAAGAGGCGGCAATGTTTCATCATAAATTTGAGTCGATCCATCCGTTCACAAATGGAAATGGAAGAGTAGGTAGAGAGATTTTTAATTACATGTTAACGAGAGAGAAGTATCCGAGACTGTTATTCTTAGGTGATAATAGAGATACCTATCTCAACGCGCTCCGATCCGGTGATCAAAACAATTATGCTGAAATGGTGTCGGTATTCGCGGAAATAATACGAGATCAACGATACAAGATATTATATAAAAACTTGGAGAAGGTAGCGCGCCCAACAAGAATGACTGGTCAGGTAAAGTTGACTGATTACTTATAAAAATACGACCACCAATTGATAATACTGTATCCAAATCGGCATCTTGCTATGTAAGGTAGCATCAATTGATGTATTGAGAATGTATGTGTTTAGGTGCAGCATAGTAGGTCGATCGATCCTGTTTTTCAGGTCAGTGAGTATATTATATATACGCATACATTAAACATAAATCGATATCAATGGCCCGTGCACAAAAAATTGGCCCTATATGATTTCGCCATGCTGGAAGCGCGTAAATGTGCTTCTAGATGCTGATTCTTATGAGCTAAACACATACTTGAGAACGATAGGAAAAATTACAACATCCGGCACAATCTCTTCCGATGGGCTAGAACAAATATAACGCTTCTGCATTAAACCGCCAGATGCTACGTAACCTGTGGCTCCAGCGTTTGCAGCGCCCGCACGACCTTGGCCATGCACCTGCCCCCCGGGCCCGCTAATACACCGTTACCCTCTTCACGCCCTCAATATCCATGAGCAGGCGCACCAGGTCTCCCGGTATTTTGCCTTCCGTGATGAGGGTGAGCTTGGGGCTTTCCACAAAATAGGGATCGTCGGATACGGCCTGACGG
Source organism: Methanothrix sp. (assembly GCA_049299735.1). Lineage (GTDB taxonomy): Archaea > Halobacteriota > Methanosarcinia > Methanotrichales > Methanotrichaceae > Methanothrix. Next base: position 12,647 of record JBAQXX010000049.1, read on the forward strand.
ATGGATAGGCCGTTTTTGGCCACGGCGCTGGCCACATCTCCCAATAGGCCGGTCTTGGCGGCATTGACCGGCGTAATTTCTATCACACCCAGGCCTAAGATGGGCGCCACATCTCCGAGGAATGTCATGGAGTGCACATTCTTGAAGACCTTCCATAAGTCCTCATCCTCGCGAATGGCCTGTGCGGTGGTATCCACCACGCGGCGGTCCACGTCCAGCTCCTTGGCGATCTGGGCATGAGGAATCTCAATCCGGCCCGATACAACGCGAGAGGCGTCATTGATCTGAAAGCCCCTTTGCAGGATGAGACGAATGACCTTCTCCTGAGCCGGGAACCTCTTGAACTTGTCTAAAATCTCCTGCCACATATGAGTCCTATTAAAAATGACCTTAAAGGTACAAAAGGGCTTGCTTTGAGACAACAGAGCCCTTTCTAGATCTCAAGAGAACATCTCTCTGGGGGGCTGGCGGTACTCCTTTCTGGCCTTGGGAATAGTCTCTTCCAGATGCCTTTGTGTGATGTTGCACTCCTCCATGATTGCATGGTGCAGCGCTGCCTTGAGCACCTTTTCTACCAGATCCCGTCCTGAGAAGCCTTCCGTTTGGCGAGCAATATCTCTTAGATTCACGTTCTCCATCGCCAGAGGCATTGTAGCGGCATTCTTTTCCAACAGCATCAGCCGCTCCTCGAGGCTTGGCAGCTTGAACTCGATCTCCTCTTCGAAACGGGACCGCACCGATGCATCCAGAACCTCGATCTGGTTGGTGGCCGCGATGGTGCAAACCCCAGATCGATTGGAGATTCCATCCATCTCTGTGAGCAGAGAGTTCACGATCTCCGAGACGTCGCCTCTTAGATCCTGATACCTTCGATCGAGCGCTATGGCATCCAGCTCATCGATGAATATGATGCAGGGTGCACTTTCCGCGGCTTTTTCATAAAGGCTGTGAATCTGCCGGGCCCCCTCGCCCACAAACTCTCCGATCAGGCTGGTGGACTTTACCGCTAGCATAGGCACCCCGGTCTTGGCAGAAAGTGCTTTAGCGATCATGGTCTTCCCTGTGCCCGAGACACCGTAAAATAGAATGTTGCGCGGAGCCCACCGCCCGAATTTCTCCGGATCAGCCAGGAATTTCTCTACTATCTTGACCTTGCGCTTAGCCGTCTCCTGGCCGATGATATCATCAAAGCTGACATCGTATACTACCTTATTCTTGGGCTCCGCCTTTTGCTCTACCTTAATCGTCGTCTGTGAGCCCATCACCGAATATCTGGGGTAGACTTTGACCACCTGGAAAGCGAAGTCCGGATAGAGCCGGCTATCGAATAGATAGCTGCCGGGGAGCAGTTTCTCTCCGTACCACTGTTCTTGGGCATAAAGCTCGAAAAGCTTGGGGTCAGAGACAACAGGATGCTCCTGAAATATGCTCTTCAGGGGGTAGCCCGCCGGCCGCAGGAGCAAAAATCTTGCACCGATTGCCTTTCGCTTCTCCAGCTTCGCCCCTTGTGCCTTGCTTTGGCTCTTTTGGATAGATCGCACGATATAAATCTTGCCGGTATTGATAGTTAAATGTATTGGCCTTTACTCAGAGGTCCGACAGTAATTAATATTACCTCTTCCAAGCAGTAGCCAAAGAATATACAGTAGGAGGATCTTCATGGCAGGTGGAAATGGGCTGGCAATCGGTTTGATGGTTATAGGTTTCATAGTATTGTTCTTAGCGCCTCTCGCCTTCTTGACGAGCTTGTTCTAAAGGAGACGATTGGCAGGGTTTTTTATTTTTCATTTAATTCGCAGTGGTTTGGACACGAATTTACGACCGCTTTTCTTTGCATAAATAAATAGCAATATACGGGCAGCCCGGATAAGCGGTAATTCGACGTTCGATCTTGTTTTCCATCTCAATTGGACCGTCTTTTTCTCTTTAGCTTATCAAAAAACAATAAATCTTTATAGACGGGCTCCTTAACATAAATGCTGAAAACAAAAAGGCGCCGCCTGGATATATGCATTTCGAGGTAGAGTTGAGAGGAACCATCATTCTGGTATCAATGCTCCTGATTCTGTGTCCTTCAGCCTGCCAGGCATCTGAAGAAAATGATCTGTGGCTGCTCCTATCCAGCTATGAAGATATAGGCATCACTATGAAGGATTTGGCATTCTTTCTTGCAACCCATGGTTATGATGCACAGCCGGCACCGGATCAATCCTATGTCATCGTCAAGCTAAAAGTCGGCAAAGAGGTCTATCTCACACCTAACGGTGCATCGCCAAGACTTGCAGATCTGTGGATGACTCCCCCCACCGCCAAGGCCGGACCGGTACAGGTGATATCAAGCGATGCCATCCGTATCAATGCCACTTACGCACTGACCGACAACGCCGAATTTGTGAAGACGATCAGTAGATACGTCATGTTTCCCGTAACGCCTCTGGGAATGTGCTATGACGGTTCTCAAAAGCTGGATAGCACTTACAGGGATTTTGGATGTAAAGTGATATTCCTGTATAATCCTAGCGGATTTGACTCCCAGGGCCATATCTGGGTAGCTGTTGAGGATAAAGATCATCCAGATACATGGCTCGCGGTTGATAGCTATTATGGAGTTATGAAGGGGCCTGAATATTATACTGCGCCATACAGCTTCAATGAATTTCAATATCTTGATGCGATCAATCCCCAATGGAGGCTGGCTTAATTGAGTATCACCAGAAACTTGAAATGTCATTAGGGAAGGATACTAACATAGGAGACTTATGAAAATTGAATCTCTGATGCCGTTTGCATTTAGTAGATTGGTTCTCGGCATATTGATGGCTGCATGCTGCTTCGCTGCGGCTCAGCCACAGGACCTCAGCCGCGAGATGACGGATCGAGCCGACCTGGCCGATATGGACCTGACACATATGAATCTCGCCAGCATGCACCTCAATCAATCTAACCTATCCGGCGCAAATCTCTCCGGTTCGAATCTAAGTGGCACTTTTATGCGCTCCGCATGGCTTCTAAATTCCCAGCTTCAAGGGACAACGATGACAAAGACCGACTTAACAGGAGCTGTTCTCATTGGTGCGGACCTGAGCGGTGCGGATCTTTCCCAGGCAGTTTTGGCTTATTCTCAAATGTCCAATGCCAATCTTAATAATGCCATCCTGAAGAAGACGGATCTTACCGAGGCAGATCTATCAGACGCTGATTTAACCGATGCAGATTTGACCGATGCCAGGCTCTTTCGAACAGACCTCTCCGGCGCCAATCTCAAGGGCATCTATCTGATAGGTGCAAACCTGATTGGAGCTCATGTGAGCTGGGCGGACCTCAGCGGGAGCTATCTCTCTAAAGGCCAATTTTCCAGAGCGGAGCTATACAGTACCAACCTGCATGGCGCTGACCTGAGTGAAGCGGATTTTACCAGAGCTTATCTCATGAGTGCAAACTTAACGCAAGCCAACCTAAAATTGACCAGCCTCTCTTATGCCGATTTGACAGAGGCAAAACTCATGGGGGCAAGCCTGAATTCCGCCAAGATGCCTTATGCCGACCTGACCCATGCTAACCTCACGGGAGCAGATCTTTCCGATGCAGACTTGAACTCGGCAAGGCTGGCCGGTGCCGTCCTTTGTAAAGTCAAGCTTGATCATGTCAGGTTATCCGAGATGGATCTGAGGGGCGCAGATTTGGCGGACTCTTCCCTTAGAGGCTCGAGCTTGATTCTGGTGTATCTGACCAATGCCGAAATGAGCGGGGCTGATTTGAGAGATGCCACCTTAGACCGGGTGGAGATGACCGGAGTTGATCTTACCGGTGCCAACCTGGAGCGTATTAAATATGACCTGTTCACCCTTTATTCGCTTTCTGATGCCAAGTTGGATGGTGCTAAGCTATCAGACAACCTGAAAGCGGATTTGAATCGCATCAAGGAAGATGGAAAGGCGGAATCACTTTTATGAGTCCGGGCCAATTTATGGCATATAAGAGGCACTGTAAGCCATGATGAGGAAAGAGAGTTTTAATTTGCCGTCATTTAGCATTTTGAACTACATTTTGGCTGTCTCTATGCTTGTCCTTCCTGCCCAGGCATCGGTGATTTCGTTGGGACCCGGCCAGAGCATCCAAATGGCAATTGATGCCGCCAACCCTGGCGACATCATCGAGATATCGTCCGGAACCTACAACGAGAACATCAATATCACCAAGAGCCTGGTTCTGCGAGGCATTCCCGGTAAGGACCGGCCGGTCCTGGTTGCCCGCAATAGTGGCAATATCGTTCGAATTTTGGCAAACTGCACACGTTTGGAGGGCTTGAGCCTGACCGGTGCCACAGGCTGGTCCATGGCAGCAATTCATGTGAATTCTCAAGACAATATCATCACAAACAATACAGTGCATGGCAACGCAATCGGCATTCTTGTGTCTTCCGTAAATAACACAATCGACTCTAATGTGGTGAATGACAACTACCTGGGTGGATTAGTTATCTTTTCAGCCGCCGGAAATAAGATCGCGAATAATCTCTTCATCTCAAATAATCAGGCGGGCGTTTTGATCATAAATTCTACCAAGAATACAATTATAAATAATAATGCCAGCGAAAATCTAGGTATAGCCATCAAATTATTCCAATCCCGAGATAACCTCGTGGTAGATAATATGATGATTACCAACGACTACGGAATTACATTATCAAATGCAGATAATAACTATATATATAACAATACTGCAATTAATAATGACTACGGCATCTACCCTTATTTATCACGGGGCAATGAGATCTCGAATAACACCGCATTCAAGAATGACTATGCCATCTATCTTTGGGATTCCCGGGGCAACATATTCAAGGATAACAACCTGGAAAAGAATGACGGGAGCGGAATTACCCTCTTTTATTCCAATGAGAATTACTTCGAGAACAACGATGCGGATCTAAATAAGCAATATGGGATTCACCTTATCTCATCCAACAGTAACCTCATTTTAAGGAACTCATTTTCCAATATCACCACCGGAAGCGGCGCATGCTTTGAAGAATCAATGCAAAACAACTTCACAGAAAACCTGGTATTCGCGAATTTAGATCAGGGAATACAGATTATGAATTCGAGCCGAAATATACTTAAAAATAACACTATTTATAAAAATCCAAACGGAATTGTTGTCTCAGGTATCAGCAAAGAAAATCTGCTCATCGAGAATGTGATGTGCGGTGGCAACTTTGGTATCCGGGTTTATGGGGCGAACAACAATACGATTGCAAAGAATGCGCTCAGCAGAAATGCAGCCATTGGCATAAATCTCAGCTTATCCGCAGAGAATAATCTCCTGGAGAATGAGATCTATGATTGTCCGGAGGGCATACTACTGGAGCAGTGCCAAGATAACAATCTCTCCCGCAATATTCTACAAAATAACGCTAATGGCATAATGCTCCTTGCATCAAACCACAATAACCTCGGTGAAAATAATATCACAGGCTGCAAAACGGGCATAAATCTGGATCAATCCTCATATAATAGCATAAGATCCAACGAACTGTCCGAGAATAATGATGGCATCATTATTATGACGTCGATACAAAACAATTTGACGGAAAACACGATTCAGAGCAAAGATGCTGGCATCAGCCTGACCAGCTCTACCGGATGCAATATCACAGGCAATAGTGCCCATAACTGTCGTCAGGGCATAAAAATGGTCGATTGCAGCCAAAACCGGTTAAGCTTCAATTATCTCAGCCATAACTACGAAGGTATTTATCTGGATGAGGGTGTGTATCCTCAGCAATCCAGCAGCAACGAGATATATCTAAATGCATTTATAGATAATTCTCGTGATGTTTATTCCTTTATCTCCATCAACTCCTGGAGTTCTCTGCAGGCACTATCGTATCGATTCCAGGGAAAGTCATTCAAGAATCAACTTGGAAACTACTGGCATAGCAGCCGAATGTTAGACGACAATAATGACGGCATAAGCGATCTGCATCATAACATAGGTACTGATATCGATGAAAATCCTCTGATGGAGCTTCCGGCTCTGTACGAGACATCTCTTCTGAAAAATGGGGGTTAACTTTAAGACCTCGGCAATGGCTTTAGAGTGCGGAGGTATTTGGAGAATGGGATTTAAATGTGTGGTAATAGCTTTGGCCTTTGTGGCATGTCTTTGCATGACTGCCTTCGCTCTGGGTCCAAAGAACGAGTACGTCGAGCCGGAGTTTCCAGGAGAGGACATGTCCGGCAGCCAAATTTACCAGGATGTTCGCGAGGGCACCTATGATGACATAAACGACTCATCTCTGTCTTTCCGAAACGAGAGCCTATTCACAATAAGAACGGATACAGGCATGAGCCCACACGTTCCGGGCAAAAATGTTAGGACACCGGTTGTCGTCATCAGAGGATTGGGTCTCGCTCCGGCGGCAGGAAGCTGGGCCTTTACCTTGAACGACGTTGATAAGAGTTATCTCAAGATTGACCTTTATCAGACCGCTGATGCTGTGTTTGGATCTGGAGAGCTGGCACATAATGGGGTCGTCACTGCCGTCACCGCGGGTGGCAGCGTATTAGGCGATCAGTTGGCATTGTTTGTGATCCCTACGGGCAGTCAGAACATGTATCGCTTCAGCCTTACAATTAAGCCGGGCTCCATGGATGGAGAGTACATCTTCACGGCTCCGGGAATAACTCAGCCGGGAGTGGCCTTCGGCAGCATGTTGTCACCGCAAGTCACCTCGGTAGCCGCTCAACAAGCAGCGCAAGCTCAGCAGGTCACTCAAACCCTGCCTGTGACTGCACCCACTAATGCATAAGATCCGGGCAATTGTCCGGAATATATTTTTATCACGTTATGGACTAAAAGGATACCATTATTAACATCGCCACCCAAATCGACTGCTGAGGGGTAGTGAATATGGCATTAAAAGTAATTCTGATATCATTATTATTCATCAGCCTGGCCACCAATACGTCTGCGCAGGGTTACATGGGCACTGTGAGCACAGGCACGGGAATAGTACCGGCTCTAACTGTGGGCAAGGGCTCGATTTCCGCCTCCAATGTGGGAGCAATCTCATCGCGGGCAAATCTCACGGGAAGCTGGGCTATTGATCTGAAAGGAACTCTTATCAGGCATTTTGACTTGCAGATGTATCAGGAAGACGCCCTCATTTTGGGATCCGGCCCCAGTCAGGACCAAAGCGGCCTGGCCTTGACGGCAGCAGGCTATGTGGCAGGGGACAGGCCAACCATATTCATCTCCTTGATTGATACGCAGCAAGTATTCCGGCTCAAGCTATCTGTTTCCGGAGAAGCTCTTGCCGGGGAGTACGATTCTCTTTCCCCGACCGGGCAGCGCGAGGCGGGAACCGTGACTGGCAGGATAACCTTTGCAGCAGCGAAGGGTCATGCAACAACGCTGGGCAAAAGCGTCAATCCCAGTGCGACCGCGGGGGCATGGGTGGGAAAGGCCGCACAGAGCATCTATAACGGCAGCAGCGGAGGAATCTAAGACGAGAGGCATGATTATTGCATTATCGATAATAGTGCTTGCTGTCGTCTCTCCGGCAGCTGCCAAGTGTTGTTCATTGGGTGGGGGAGCATCCTACAATTTTCTGGGGGACTCGGCCGTGGACATCAGTCTGGATAGCTACGATGAGGTCGTTCGCGATAGTGTTCCGCCAAGCATTGTGGCAGTTCCTGATGTAAAAAAAGCGGCATCAAGCCGGATGCAGCTGAATCTGTTGGATAATAGCAGCATTTATCTTCTCCTCACTCAGACGGACGGAAGTATTTCTGGCCAGGGAAATGAAACCCAAGGCAATGTTACTGAGCCTGTTGAGGTTGTGGGAATGCTTCAGGCAAACAAACTGTCTCTTGATGTAACTGCCTTTGGCGGAAAGGTCTACAAGTTTAACCTGGCGGCTGAAGGCAGCACCGTTTTGGGAGACTACAGCTTGGCAATGATTGATGGAGAGCGGCGGAACGGAACTGCGGAAGGTAAATGGGAGATCTGAGCGCTTGCGGCGCAGGCAGACCCCCTTCACTTGCATTCTCGCCAGCATGCTGCACTCATTTCATTTACATTTCTCCGGTCTTCGCTCCCGGGGAAAATCTCTTCATGAGGCGCTTCATATTCATCTTGCCTGCCCCGCCTCTCATGCCTTTGATCGCCTTTTGCATGGCCTGATGGGATTTGAGAAGCTCGCGAACCACATCAGGAGTTGCGCCGCTGCCTCGGGATATGCGCTTGATACGCGAGGCCGTTATCACCTTTGGGTCCTCCAGCTCCGCGGCCGTCATGGAGTCCATGATAACCCGGTACTTGTCCAGGCGGTCTTTGGTCATCTGGTACTCTTTATCTGAAAGATCCAGCCCCAGGCCGCCCATGGGCAGCATCTGCATGATCTGCTTTAAGGGCCCCAGCTTGTTCATGGCCTCCATCTGCTGGTACATGTCTTTCAGGGTGAACTTGCCCCTCATGAGCGATTCAACGTCCACAGGGTTGTCGGTCTGCACCTCCTGGGCCCTTTCGATGAGCGTCTTGATGTCGCCCATGCCCAGCATGCGGGATATAAAGCGGTCCGCCTCAAACTTCTCCAGGTCGGCCGGCGTCTCGCCCATGCCGATGAAGGCAACGGAGGTCTTGGTCTCAGCCACGGCCGAGAGCGCTCCGCCGCCTTTGGCTGTGCCGTCCAGTTTGGTGATTATGACGCCGGTGATTTGTACCGCTTCGTTAAAGGCGCGCGCCTGTTCGGAAGCCTGCTGTCCCAAAGCGGCGTCCATCACCAACAACTTTTGCTCGGCATTGACCACGCTGTGAATGTCCTTCATCTCCTGGATGAGATCCCCCTCCAGGGCATGCCGGCCCGCTGTATCGACGATACGAACGTCGTACTTCTTGGCAGCCTCCAGGCCCGCCCTGGCGACGGCAGGCGCATCGGGATTGCCTCTTTCGCCGTAAAAAAAGATGCCCTGCTTCTCGCAAAGCGCTTTTAGCTGGTCATAAGCTCCGGCGCGAAAAGTGTCGGCGCAGATGACGGCGCTCCGCAGGCCCTTTCTTTGAAAGAAGGTGGCGAGCTTCGCCGCCGTGGTGGTTTTTCCCGATCCTTGCAGGCCCACGAGCATGATGTTCTGCTTTTTCAGGGGAATATCGGAGCCGCGGCCTACCAGGTTGATCAGCTCCTGGTAGACTATGTTGATGACATGTTCACGCGGGTTCATGCCCGCGGCCGGCTTTTCATTGAGCGCCCGCTCTTTGATGGTGGTGGAAAGCTGCATCACCAGCTTCACATTCACATCTGCCTGCAGGAGCGCCCGCTGAATCTCCCGCACGGCATCGTCTACCAGTGCCTTGTCTATCTTATTCGCCGACGCAATCTTCTTCAAAGCATTGCGCAGCGATCCGCCTAAGTTTTCCAGGACCATAATGCTTCAGACTTTGGGGGGCGGCAAACCATATAAAAATGTTCCTTGCAAATAAGATAAAAAAGAAGCGAATGAATAGGAGGGAGGCAAAATACGCGCTTCGACTTTTGCCGATCATAACATCGTATTTTGTCGATATATAGTTTTCGCCTGCGAAAAATGGCGATGTTATTCGAAAAAGAAAACCTGATCCCTTTGCCTCGAAGGCAATCTTTATAGGGAATGACATCTTCTCCCAGGTTGCGGCGCAAAGGGCGCCTCCAACCGATAAAGGTTTAAATCAGATCGACGCAGTTGTTGGAGACCAATGCCAAGGTGGCGGAGCGGCTACGCAAATGCCTGCAGAGCATTACCACTCCGGTTCGAATCCGGACCTTGGCTTTAATAATTTGATACAAAACTCATTAAAGATTTTTTGAAGATTTTTTACTATGGGCCACTTCATTTATCCTCGATGAGGGCATGTACAGTTCCTCAGTATAATCCGCATTATTCAAGAGGAAGCATTGCATCATATACTTAGATAAAAACTCAGATATATATCAGGGAAAAGCTTATATCGTCTCAGGTTATTTCGTTACAGTCCTAATTATTCAGGAGGCTTAATCAGTTTTGAGCAAAGCAACGGGTTACGACGCAAGCCAAATTCAGGTTCTTGAAGGCCTTGAGGCAGTCAGGCGCAGGCCTTCGATGTACATCGGCAGCACAGATACACTGGGGCTGCACCATCTGGTCTACGAGGTGGTTGACAACAGCGTGGATGAGGCTTTAGGCGGCTACGCAAAAGAGATTAACGTGATCCTTCGCCCTGACGGCAGCGTCTCTGTAGCGGATGACGGTCGCGGCATTCCCGTGGACAATCATCCCCAATTCAATCGCCCTGCTCTGGAGATAGTCATGACCGTGCTGCACGCCGGCGGCAAGTTCGACCATGAGTCCTACATGGTCTCAGGGGGCCTTCACGGCGTAGGCGTCTCCGTGGTCAACGCGCTCTCCGAGTGGATGGAGGTGGCAGTCCGTAGGAACGGACTGGTTTACTGGCAGCGATATGAGCACGGGAATGTGGCCTCGGAGGTTGAAGTCCGAGGGCGTTCCGAGCATACCGGCACCACTGTCACCTTTAAGCCGGACGGAAACATCTTTGAGGAGACTGAATACAATTTTGATACACTCTCTTCCCGGCTGAGAGAGCTGGCCTTCCTCAACCGCGGCCTGAGGATAACCATAAAAGATGAGAGGACTGACAAAGAGAACGACTTCTGCTACGAGGGTGGTATATTATCCTTCGTGGATTTTCTCAATACCAATAAAGAGGCTCTGCATAAGCCGCCCATCTACTTCTCTCGCAGCAAAAACGGAACTTCCGTAGAGGTTGCTCTGCAGTACAACAACTCTTACAGCGAGAACGTCTTCTCTTACGCTAACAACATCAACACTCGCGAAGGTGGAACTCACCTCATGGGCTTTCGCGCCGCCCTGACCAAGACGGTCAATGAATACGCCCGAGATAACAAGATCTTCAAAGGCGAGGTAAAGCTGGGTGGAGAAGATCTACGCGAGGGGCTGGTTGCGGTCGTCAGCGTGAAGCTTCCCGATCCGCAGTTCGAGGGCCAGACCAAGACGCGATTGGGAAACAGCACCATCCGGGGCATAATCGAGTCCATGGTCTCTGAGGGCCTGGCCGAGTTCTTCGAGGAAAATCCCATAGTTGCCACTACCATTGTGGAGAAGGCCGGCGAGGCGCTACGCGCCCGCGAGGCGGCCAGAAAGGCCAAGGAATTAACCCGCCGCAAGAATGCTCTGGGCTCAGGAGGGCTTCCTGGAAAATTGGCAGACTGCTCCAACAACGATCCTGCCAAATGCGAGATCTACATCGTGGAGGGCGAATCTGCCGGGGGCTCGGCAAAACAGGGAAGAAACCGGCATTTTCAGGCCATACTGCCATTGCGCGGCAAGATCCTCAATGTGGAGAGAGCAAGGCTTGACAAGATTCTCAAGAACGCCGAGATTCGCAATATGATTGTGGCTTTCGGCACGGGCATCGGCGATGACTTCGATATCGGTAAAGCTCGGTATCACAAGATAGTAATAATGACCGATGCCGATGTGGACGGCTCGCACATCCGCACCCTCCTGCTGACATTCATCTACCGATACATGAAGCCGCTCATCGATGCGGGATACGTCTTTATCGCCCAGCCGCCCCTCTACCAGGTCAAAAAGGGAAAGACCGTCAGCTACGCCTACACGGATGAGCAGCTCAACAATCTGGTGAAGGGCCTGGCTAAGCCTGCCATTCAGAGATACAAGGGTCTGGGTGAGATGAATTCCGAGCAACTGTGGGATACGACCATGGACCCCGAGAAGAGGACCATGCTGAAAGTGACGCTTGAGGATGCGGTGGAGGCGGATCGCATCTTCACCATACTCATGGGCGATCAGGTGGAGCCCAGGCGCGAGTTCATAGAGACGCACGCCAAGTATGTGAAGAATCTTGATGTATGATGTCTGATATTTGAGGTTACTTTGACAGAAGTACTGGTTAACATCACTGAGGAGATGAAATCCTCCTACATTGATTATGCTATGAGCGTGATCGTAGCGCGGGCTTTGCCGGACGTAAGAGACGGCCTCAAGCCCGTTCATCGGCGCATACTCTATGCCATGAATGAGCAGGGCATGACCCACGACCAGCCCTACAAGAAATCGGCGCGTGTAGTGGGAGATGTCATGGGTAAGTACCATCCCCACGGGGATGCGGCCATATATGAGACCATGGTGCGCATGGCCCAGCCCTTCTCCATGCGATACCCCCTCATCGACGGCCAGGGAAACTTTGGTTCAGTCGATGGAGACCCGGCTGCAGCCATGCGTTACACAGAGGTTCGCCTCTCCAAGATCGCCGAAGAGATGCTGGCGGACATTGATAAGAACACGGTTGACTTTACCCCCAATTATGACGGCTCGCTGAAAGAGCCCATTGTGCTGCCGGCAAAGCTGCCCGACCTTCTTCTCAACGGCTCCACCGGCATTGCCGTGGGCATGGCCACTAATATTCCCCCCCATAATCTGACGGAGCTGTGCGGGGCCATCATTCATCTCATTGACGAGCCCCAGGCGTCGCTTTCTGAGCTGATGCACATCTTGCCGGGGCCCGATTTTCCCACCGGCGCCTACATCGTGGGCCGGGCAGGAATTGAGGCTGCCTATCAAACCGGCAAGGGTAGCATTCTGATGAAGGCCAAGTCGGAGATTGAGGAAGGGACGAGAAGCACCAAGATCATCTTTACAGAGCTGCCTTACCAGGTCAATAAGGCCAAGCTTATTGAGGATGTGGCAGAGATGGTCAAAGGCGGTCGTCTGGAGGGCATTTCCGATCTGCGGGATGAGTCGGATAGAGACGGCATTCGAATGGTGGTGGAGGTCAAGAGCGGATTTAATGTTCATGTGGTATTAAATCAACTGTATAAGCATACTGCTCTTCAGACCAGCTACGGCATCAACAACATGGTTTTAGTGGACGGCCTGCCCAAGATCGTCTCTTTGAAGGATACTTTGGAGCAGTACATCCGCTACCGCACAATAGTGGTGGAGAGGCGCACCAGGTTCGAGCTTGATGCCGCCGAGAAGAGGGCTCATATTCTGGCGGGTCTGCTCATTGCCCTCAAGAACATCGATGAGGTAATAAGAATAATCAAGGCTGCGCATTCTCCAGTAGAGGCAAAAGACGCCCTGATACAGGCTTTCTCCCTGAGCGAGGAGCAGGCCAAGGCTATTTTGGACATGAGGCTGCAGCGGCTCACCGGTCTCGAGCAGGAGAAGATCGTCTCCGAGGCGGAAGAGCTGGAAAAGATCATCGCCAAATTGAGGAAAATCCTCTCCAGCAACCTGGAGATTTTGAGCATCATCAAAGAAGAGCTGACATATCTCATTAATACCTATGGGGATGAGCGGCGCACCCAGATCATCGAAGCAGAGGGCGAGGTCAGCAGGGAGGATCTCATCCAGGAAGAAGAGGTGGCAGTGACCATCACCTCTTCCGGGTACATCAAACGCCAGCCCCTTACGGCTTACCGCATGCAACGACGCGGCGGGCGGGGAGTCATTGGTGCTGAGACCAAGAGCGAGGAGTTTGTAACCGACGTCTTTACCGCCTCCACCAAGGATTATCTGCTCTTCTTCACGGACAAAGGCAAGGCCCACTGGCTCAAGGTCTACGAGGTTCCTTCCCTTGGCCGGGCAACCCGGGGAAAGTCCATTGTCAATCTTCTGCAACTGGAACCGGATGAGAAGATTACTGGCGCCATACCGGTGAAGAGCTTCGATTCCGGCTTCATAATACTGGTAACCCGAGCCGGCAGCATTGTCAAGATGCCTTTACAGGCTTTTTCCAATCCCAGGAAGGGCGGCATCAAGGCCGTAAACCTGAAGGGCGATAGCCTGGTCTCGGCCAGGCTCACAGACGGAAGCAAGGAGCTATTGGTTGCCACAAAGTTTGGCAAAGCCATCCGCTTCAAGGAGGATGACGTGCGCGCCTCCAATCGAGGAACCATGGGTGTAAAGGCTATCAGCCTGAACATGGGAGACGAGCTTATCAGCATGGATGTGATCCGACCGAGTGCGAATTTCACATTGCTCACCATCACCAATCAGGGCTACGGCAAGAGGACGGAGCTGGAGGAGTATCCCCAGCAGAGACGCGGCGGCAAGGGCGTCAAGAACATCGATGCCAGAAAGGGTTTCGTCTGCTGCACCACTACCGTCTCAGAGGACGATGAGCTGCTGGTCACCACCAAGGAAGGAGTGGTGATTAGAATTCTGACAAGCGAGATCCGGGTGCAGGGCCGCTCCACGCAGGGCGTGCGCATCATGAATGTCAAGCCAGGGGACGAGGTGGCGGCGGTGGCCAGGATTACCTGAGGCTATGCACCACCTATATGGATTAAAAAAAGATGCATCCTGGAAGGGGATTTCAATTGAATCGGATCAAGATTCTATTGATTGAGGATAATCCGGCAGATGCAAGGCTGATTAAAGAAAATCTCCAGGACACCCATGACCATTTCCATATGGAATGGAAGGAGAGGCTTTCATTGGGTCTTGCATTTCTGGAAGAGACTGATGTGGATGCAATTCTGATTGATCTGAACCTGCCGGACAGCCGGGGCTTGGATGCATTCACAAAAATCAATGAAAGATTCTCAGAAAAGCCGATAATAGTGCTAACCGGATTAAATGACAAAGAACTTGCCTATCGCGCAGTCCGCGAGGGGGCACAGGACTATCTGATCAAAGATGAGGTGGATGGCAGATTGCTGGGACGCTGCATCAGATATTCCATCGAGCGCAAGCGGGCTGAAGATGCTCTGAGAGAGACCAAGGACTACCTGAATAAGCTCATTGGCCATGCCAATGCGCCCATCATAGTCTGGGACCCTCAGCAGAGAATAACTCGCTTCAATCGGGCTTTCGAACGGCTGACAGATTATAAAGAAGAAGAGATTCTCGGCAAGAATCTGGGCATGCTCTTTCCAGAGGCAAGCCGTGAGGTCTCGCTCCAGAAGATCGAGAGTTCCCTTCAGGGTAAGCAAATGGTGTCTGTAGAAATTCCCGTGCTTAACAGGACCGAAGGGGAACGCATTGCTTTATGGAACTCGGCCAATATATATTCCGAATCAGGAGAGCTGCAGGCCACCATTGCCCAGGGCCAGGATATCACGGAGCTCAAGCGCACAGCGGATGCATTGCAGCTCGCGAACAAAAAGCTCCAGATCCTCACCAGCATCACTCGCCACGACATCTTCAATCAGATAACAGTACTTAATGTATACCTTGAGCTGGCAAAGGAGCATAGCCTTGATCCATCGTGCATCGATTATCTACAGAAGCTGGAGACCGCCACCAAAGAAATCCAGCGACATATCGAATTTACCCGGCAATATGAAAAGCCTAAGGCTATGGAACCAACATGGCAAGCCATATCCGACGCGATTACAAAAGCCACTTTGGGAAAGCTGCCCGTTCTGAACGAGTGCAGCGGGCTCTTCGTGTACGCCGATCCCATGCTTGAGAAGGTCTTCTCAAATCTGATGGACAACACCATCCGACACGGCAAACGGGCGACCCTGGTGCATACCTACTACTGCACTATTGGTGATGGCATCACTATATTCTGGGAGGACGATGGCATCGGCGTACCTGAGGACGAAAAGAAGAAGATCTTTTTGCGGGGATTTGGAAAGAACACCGGTTTTGGACTCTTCCTGTGCAATGAGTCTCTCTCGATCACGGGCATTGAGATAGCTGAGACAGGAACATACGGAGAAGGAGCACGGTTTGAGATCACGGTGCCTTGTGGAATGTGGCGCACGAGTGGATCTGATAAGAGGTAGATGGGATTGCGCAGACGGGATAAACTGGATATCACGAAGGACATACTCTCCCTATGCCTGGGGCAGGACATGAAGAAGACGCAGATAACCTACAAATCGAACCTTAATTTCCAGAAGGCAAGCGAGTTCATAGAATGGCTGAAATTTCACGAACTGGTTCAGGAAGAAAAAAAAGGTGCCTTTAGAACCACACCTGCCGGTGAGACATTGCTTCATAAACTGGAGAAGCTGAAAATCGTACCTTCGGAATTGGAAAAAATGTGAGGCAAGAATCGATTGCTTTTTATCCATCCGGGTATTCATGGCAAGAGGTTGATCATCAATGTCCGGTTACTGGGATCCGCATATTGAGCGCATGCCTCTTAAGGACCTACACACCCTTCAAGAGGATCGGCTCAAATCCGTAGTGCGATATGTTTACGATCATTCTGCGTTCTACCGGCGAAGATTCAAAGAGGCAGGCGTGGAGCCCGGCGACATCCGCACTTTGGCCGATGTCTCCAAGCTGCCCTTCACCAGGAAAGTGGACCTGCGGGACAACTACCCTACGGGTATGTTCAGCGCACCCAAGAGCCAGGTAGTGCGCTATCATGTCTCCAGCGGTACTACGGGAAAGCCCACCGTGGTCGGCTACACCAAAGGCGACATCGAGACCTGGTCTGAGTCGCTGGCCCGAGCCCTCACATCCATTGGCCTTGACAGTGACGATGTGGTGCAGGTGGGCTACGGCTATGGCCTTTTCACGGGCGGTCTGGGACTGCACTACGGCGCAGAGCGCATGGGGGCAACAGTGCTGCCGGTGGGAACAGGCAACACGGAGCGGCAGATCGAGCTGATGCAGGACCTGGAAACAACTGCCATCGCCTGCACGCCCTCCTACTTCCTGCACATCATGGAGGTGGCGGAGAAGATGGGCGTCTCCATCAAGAAGGATACGAAGCTTAAGACAGGCATCTTCGGGGCTGAGCCCTGGTCACTGGAAACCAGGAAACGGATCGAGGACGCCACGGGAATCAATGCCTACGACATCTACGGCACCAGCGAGATTTCCGGTCCACTGTTCACGGAGTGTCATGTCAAGAAGGGCATTCACGTCTGGGCAGATATGTTCCTGACGGAAGTACTCGACCCCAAGACCGACGAGCCAGTGGAGGACGGCGAGACGGGCGAATTGGTCTTCACCACGCTGCACAAGTTCGCACTGCCCCTCATCCGCTATCGGATAGGCGATCTGTCCATCATGAACAGTGAGCCCTGCGAGTGCGGGCGCACTCACCCCCGGATCATGAGAATTTTGGGCAGAACGGATGACATGCTCATCATTCGCGGCATCAATGTATTCCCCAGCCAAGTGGAGTCGGTATTGATGGACATCCCAGAGGTGGGAGACCACTGGGAGATCCTGGTGGACCGCAAAGGGCCGCTGGATATGATGACGGTGCGCGTCGAGCTGACGTCTGCAGGCTTCTCCGATAAGATCGGGGATCTGATGAAGCTGCGAAAGAGAATCTCAAAGGAATTAAAAGGCGTGCTGAACATAGCTGCAGAAGTGGATCTGGTTGAGCCAGGCACCATACCACGCTCCATGGGCAAGGCCAAGAGAGTAACAGATAACAGAAAGGTGTAGGAGGCTTTCAAAATGTCGGAGATCAAACAAATTTCCCTTTTTGTGGAGAACCGGCCGGGCAGAACGGCCAAAGTTGCCAAGACGCTATCAGATGCTGGCGTGAATATCAGGGCTCTGACCATCGCCGAGGCGGGCGACTTCGGTGTCATTCGCATGGTCCTGGATGACCCGGAGAAGGGGTACAAAGTTCTGAAAGAAAATGCCTTCACAGTCTCCATGACCGATGTCCTGGCCGTGGAGATGAAGGACACTCCAGGCGGGCTTTACGAGATCGTGAACACACTGGGGCAAAGCCATGTAAATGTGGATTACGCCTATGCCTTCGTCACAGCCAAGGCACAGCGTGCCATGCTCATTCTCAGGGTGGACGACATCGCCAAGGCCAGGCAGGTGCTGGGCGAGAAAATGGTCAAGATCGCCACTAAAGAGGAAATCCAGGCCATTTGAGGGCCTGGATAGATTATATGGTTTCAGAATATGATCAGTATCTTCAATCTCGATTTAGAGTTCAGAAAGGGGATTGAAACGCGATCTAACCACATCCGAATTTAATATAAATTGTATATAACTAAATAGTTAATAATTAACGCGTAGTCGATAGGAACTACTATGGAAGAACAAGTCAATAGAAAAATTTTTGATTTAGGTGATCTAAAAATTTTTGAATGGGACGGTGAAAACCCAATTCGTTCCTTGGATGACTTGGACAAATTAGAGAATAAAATTAGTAGAGAAATAAGATATTATTCCTTGGAGGCAATACTTTTAAAAATACATGAAAGATCTTTAAATGAAGAAAATATCGAAATTCATTTTAATTTTGTAGCTGGCATGATGGTTAAATTTGCTGTGCATAATTGTAGACCGTTCGAGGGTTGGTCCCCTCTTTACGACGAAGAATTCGTATATTTTTATAAATTAACTTTAGAATATTTATTATATGACCATGAATTCGAAAATTTAAGTGGGCCAAGGGATGAAATAACTTCATCATTCTTGCTAAGAAAAATTGGTAATCAAATAAGGTGGAACATTCCGAGACATAACGTGCTAGGGCGAACATTTTTTCTTTTTGATGAAATGGTAAAAAGAAATGTAGCGCCAACTTTTATAAAACAGTTAATTGAAGACGAGTTTGAAAGGCAATTCGGCTTATCTTTGTTGGATTTTATAAAAATTGGCTTTGTCCTATATGCGGGCTCAGTGAAATCAAATGGAATGACACGGAATTATTTCCAAACATCTCGAAGTCAGGGTATATCCTTACCAAGCGATGAAATAGTTAAGATATGTCTAGAACTTGTCTCTGCCGATACAATAAAATTTGATAAATTTTGTAATGAACATAAAACAGATAACGATTTTCGCGCATATGAATTAAATCCATTATTTGAGTATCCCATTATTCGAATGCTATATGGGGCAAGTTCAAAAAGCCCTGAAGTTGATAAATTTATTGCTCCTATTCCAGATTTAGTTATTTATAAATTTACTACAGGATTATATTATAAACTATTTAATGCATTTCTCGCCGATTTTCCAAAAGCTTTCGGTGAACTCTTTGAATCATATGTCGGTATAGTTCTCAGATGGTGCAATCCAGCGGGAACGATATTATCTGAAGAAGATCTCACTAGGTATCTCCCCAAATATAAAGGGAAAAAACCGGATTGGATAGTATTTTGTGACGAGGGAATAATTATAATTGAATGCAAAGCAACCAAACATACACAATCAATGTATGAACTAGGCCTAAAAGCGAAAAAACTGACATCAATCGATCAAGTTGTAAAAGGTGTGATTCAAATTAACGAATTTATGAAAGAATTGCCGATATTGTGCAGGATACTCAAATATCATCATAAACGTGTCATGAAAATCATATTGACTTTTGAACCGCTAATGGGGCTAAAACGAGGGCCGATGAGGAATTTGGTAGATCGTAATAATAGGCGAAAGAGAGGATACGATAGAATATGGAGCCCCTTATGGATATGGGAGCTTGAGGAAATTCAGCCATATGTGACAAAAGGCGCAAATTTTTGGAATACACTGGAAAAAGTACTTATAAATACGCAATACGAATTTAATAATATCATTTATGAATTGGAATCGGAAACACATGCAAATTATTCTGATGGATATATTTATAAATATGAAAATAAGATATTTTATGAATTGACACGAGATACAAAGTACTTGATAGAAAATTAATAAGAAAATTGCACCTAAAACTCTTGGACGCATCACAAGGTCCTAATATATCATCCAACAACTTCGTTGTATAGGAGTTGACAATATGAAGTCCTTCACTGCACTTGTACCGACCATCTTTCTCCTGGCCTGCCTGGCCTTGCCAGGCTTCGCCCTGGAAGCAAAAGTGCTTACAGTATCGGAGAAGACCCTTTCCGTGGATCTAGGTCCGAGCTTTGAGATTAACGGCGGAGAATTCAACGCCAGCGAAAAAGGAATGGTAAGCCAGGATTTCATCATCAACAACACCGTCGCACCTGGTGCGGCATTCATCTCCCTCATGAGCGTTTATGATGACGTCTTGGCAAAGATGAGCCCCGGCGCGCTCTCTGAGCTTCTCCTGATTGGAGGCATCTCTGCGGTGGAAGCCGAAGGCGCTGTGGAGATAGGAAACTGGACGGCTGTGGATAGCCAGGGCAGAAATGTGACCGTCCATACCCTGAGCACCAATGATGAACGCGTTGAAAAACTGGGCGGCAGTTACGATATGGCTGTCTGGAACCTGGATGGACCCAACTTTGCGGTAATTGTATCACTATTCGACCATAATAATACCACCCAAACCATCAAGACTCTGACCATCAGCTAGGCCAGAGCCTTTCTCTAATTTTTCCATTCGTTTTTTGAGCAGCTATCAGATATTCTCGCCTTGATATTTTCCAGAATAGACCTTCTCCGCCTCTTTTTCCAGCCGCAGGAATACCAGTTGCATCAGCCGGGCGTTCTTCTTCAGCCGCAGTCCCTGAGGATTGTAGACCACCAGCAGGCTCTGGCTACGTCCCCGGTAGCCCGGGTCCCAGAGGGCCGTCTCTAAAGTGGCACCGCAGCGCAGAAGCGTGGATCTGGCACGGGCCAGGGCGGCCACATCCCTGGGAATGGTCACGATCTCATTGAAGGTCACAAGGTAAGAGCCCGCGGCAAGGTCAATCCAGCCAGACGGGCCGAAATCCATAGGCTCCATCTCTGGCAGCACTCTCTCGATGTTGTCAAAGGCTACCGTCCCGGCGGATGTGAATCGCTCAATCTTTTGCAGCGTCATTTCCATGCCGCACATCTGCGTCTGCGTATCCGGGTCGATCATGGACTGCACGAGGTTTTGGGCCTCGCTTCCTGTAAGAATGGTCATCTTAAAACACCTTGCAAAGCTCTATTAACTATCACAGATAACTTATTTGCGGGTGCTAAAGCCTGTGTTCGAACTTCTCTTCCTGCCACTTACAATCGTCGTCATGCTGCTGATCTTAGTCGCGCCTCTCATATTCATCTACCTCTTTCTCCGCCTCTCCGAGACTGCCTTTGAGATGGTGGGCTTTTCCCACTGGCACGCCACCCTAGCCGTCTTCGGCTCCATTCTGGGAAGCCTGGTGGACTTTCAGCTCATCAGCGCCCCCATATCGTCTTATCCGGACTGGTATGTTTCTCTGATTAGCCTGAGCAATCAGGACATTTCCACCACCTTTCATCCTCTCTACCTGGCCGTCAACCTGGGTGGATGCATAATTCCCCTGCTAGTCTCCGCCCACCTTCTCCTGCGCGGCCAGGCTAGCCTCAATAAGGCCCTGCTGGGCATGGCCGTGGTAGCTGCCATTACCTACTGGGCCGCACAGGCCGTGCCCGGCGAGGGCATCGTCCTGCCTGTCTGGCTCTCGCCCCTTTTGGCCGCAGCCATGGGCCTGCTCCTGGCGGGCGGATTTCGCCGCGCTCCGCCCCTGGCCTACATCAGCGGCACCCTGGGAACGCTGATTGGAGCCGACCTGCTCAGCCTGCTTACCCCAGGAATACTGCCCGCCCTCTCGCCGCTGGAGCTGCACCAGGCCAAGCCCCTGGTTCTCTCCATCGGCGGAGCAGGAGTCTTTGATGGCATATTCCTGACAGGCATCATTGCCGTGCTTCTGGCAGCAGGAATCGTCTGCCTCTTGCGGGGAAATTGCAGGAGAGTTGGGTGATTAAACATTGCATTTTTGATCTGAAATGGGTTGATAAGCTGTGTGTGCAAAACTACAGGATTGGTGCCGTGCTGACGGAGATGTACACCCATGCCGAGCATCTGCAAAGAGCCTCTGAGATCAATACAAGAAGTTATGGGAACAAAAATTCATCAATCACTTTTGGGGTGGAAGATGATGAAATAAGGCGCGATTTCAGCCTTCAATATCCACCCGTACCCTGCTGTACAGTAGTTCTTGAGGCCAAAATAAACTCGAACGTCATCGGCATGGCTCATATCGGCTGGCTCTCCAGAGACCCGCTCGCCGACCCGCAATTGAAAGGCCGCCATGCCGAGTATGGCAGATCAGTCGAGGACCTGACAGGCGTGTTCAGCATCGAGAAGTTCATCTTGCTTTGGGGCAACTCCACCTGCGGTGCCGTCAGCGTTGACTGGCTGCCGTGCACATGACTATATCTGATAAGAAACGTTGAGAAAAAATGAACGGGCCAAGACTGCGCCCGTTTTCGAATTGTTTATGGATCGGCAAGAAACTGGGTCAGGAATGGTGTGCCCGGATAGTTGCTGTCTATCGTCCCTAACGAGAAATCCTTACCAAAATGATGTTGGGCGGCATATTTTGGAATGACAATTCCATTCTGGTAATTCATAATATGAGCACCTACGGGATAGTACTGAAGCATCATTGGATCACTCGATACCCAGCTGGAGAGAGAAATAGGAGCTGCGCGGGATATAATGCGGGCAGAGGTCGATACTGCGCGAATGTTCGTTTGAGGCATAACATAAGCTTGAGGCGCAACCGAAGGTGAAGGGTACTCGTTTGGTGCATAAGTGCCTTTGACGTCTATTACCACAGGGTTGCTCTCCTTGCCGTTTATGGCATAGGACAATACGTGTCTGCCTGGCGTATTTGCATAGAAAGGCAGATGATCGTAACCCAGGAAATGATTGCTGTAGTTATGAGTGCTTCCATCCGGATATTGATCATAAAGTGTACCGTCGCCTTCTTTTGCAGCTAGCACCACAAGAATCGCAGTTGATCCCTGGGCAACTTCCAGATGCTTTGTCCAGCCATCTGGTCCCTCTATCCGCAGGTTATTTTCTGCAGTCCCTTGAACGGCAGAACAACATAGCAATAAGACAGATATTAATATTGTAGAATATATTCGAGTTCCTTTCATGATTTATTCCCTCCGATCCTAATACACTTGCTCATCACTAACCATAAATGCACCTACTACTATTTGAAAAAATAGGTGCTTTTGTTACACACCACAACCAAGAATCTTTGAAACATGGTTATAAGATGAAGGACGAAGCATATGCCCGTGCAAATTATTTAATGGGATTTGCCTCCTAAAACGAAATTTTGACCAATATAAATGATGCTCCCGTCGGGATTTGAACCCGAGTCGAAGGAGTGAGAGTCCTTCATGATTGGCCGAGCTACACTACAGGAGCGCGGACTTTGGGTGGTTTCTTCTCTCATTTAAGGCTTTTGGCCCTGCAAGTAATAGTCGCAGCAACTTTGCAGGGAACATTCATCATGTTTTGGCCCTCGCGCCCGGCAAATGAGCCTGCCGTGCGTTATCAGGTTCAAATGCAGGGAGAGATACTTATCCGCAGGAACGATCCGCTCTAAAATCGGCTGCGCCTTTTCAAGTCTGACGTCCTCGGCCAGCAGCCCTAACCGGCGCGAGACGCGATAGACGTGCGTGTCCACAGGCAGGAAAGGCATACCAAAGGCAAAGAGGAGCACCACGGAAGCCGTCTTGGGCCCCACGCCGGGCAGGGATAGCAGATATGCCATGGCCTCATCCTTTTCCATATCCTCCAGAAAGATAAGAGTGATCGCCCCTGCATCCTGCTTAATTCTGGAAAGCGCCTCCTTTATGCGCCTGGCCTTTATCTCAGCTAGGCCCCCCGCGCGAATCGAATCTGCCACAGCATCTACTGGTGCTGCGAGAATCTCCTTGAAATTGCAAAAACCACTTTTCAAGATGGCAAAGGCTCGTAAACTGTTGGTATCGCTGGTGTTCTGAGAGAGGATGGTCATGATCAGCAGATCCACAGGGTCCCTTTCATCCGGATGGGGAATGCCGTATTGCTCCTCAAGATGAGAAATGCAGGTCGCGACTCTTTGCCTGTCCATCTCTAATAGATAAGATGTGCATCGCTTTTAAACTTGGCTGATGTCAGTGGCTTATAAATGTATGACAATCCAGGCAGAATGAGATTGCATGCAAAGCAGTTAAACTTAAATCCAAATAATAATAACGATTTATTATTATGAGGAGGCAGGTCATAGCTCTGATTCTCATTGCAGTACTCACATGTATTGGTACTGCAGAAAATTCTCCGCTCTCGCCGCCACCGCCAGAAAGTGTTCTAACCGTCGGTGCTCTTCTGCCCCTTCATGGAGACAGCAGCAACTACGGAATATCGGCACAGATCGCACTGGAGATCGCTGAGGCGGATATTAACAAGTTCTTCTCCGACTTGGGCAGAACAATTCGGGTTCGCGTGATAGTTGAGGACACACAGACCGACCCCGACATAACCCTCAAAGCCCTGAAAGCGTTGCAAGCGCAGGGAATTAGCATTATGGTAGGGCCTGAGCAAAGCCAATCTCTGGCCAATGTGCAGGAATATGCCAATCAAAACGGAATCATTCTGGTAAGCTGTGCCAGCACAGCGCCTTCTCTTGCCATTAGAAACGACACGACCTTCAGACTCGTACCAGATGATGCCACTTTGGCGCATTTATTGGCATTTCTGATGCAAAGGGACGGCATAAAAGTAATTATTCCGTTGGCTCGAAGAGATATGTGGGCCGATGGCATGCTGAACGCCACCAAGCGTGAGTTTGAGCTAGAGGGCAGAATAATGCAGGAGGCGGTGCGCTACGATCCTCAGACCACCAACTTCTCGAGTCATTTGAACCTCCTCCGCTCCGGGGTGAGAGGTGCAGTTGATGACAACGGCGCTGACTATGTGGCAGTCTATGTGTCAGCTTTCGACGAAATCGTCACCATCTTATCCCAAGCTGCTGGTGACCCAGAGCTCTCTGAAGTTAGGTGGTACGGCAACGATCTCTCTACAGCGGCAGTAAGTCAGAATAAGGAGGCATCAGAGTTCGCGTTTTCGGTGCATCTCCTCTCTCCGGTATACGGGGGAATGTCCGGACCCAAATATGAGCAAATCAAGAAGGCAATCTTCAGTGAAACAGGACGCGAGGCCAGTTCCTTAGTGGCCAACGATTATGATGCGCTTTGGCTTATAACCTATACATATCTGGCAACAGGCTCAGATGATGCAAACGCATTCAAGCAGGCATTTCCAGTGGTTGCCGGAAGATATCGAGGCGAATTTGGATGGATGAATCTAAATGAAGCTGGAGATTTAAAAAATGTGCCTTATACCTTAGCTACTCTGAAGAAGGATAATGATACCTACCAGTGGGTGCCTTATGCAATCCTGTGAGGGAGCCGCCACCTTGCGGCTGCACAAGCCTCTTCTTTCAAGGACGCCGCACGCGGTCCGTCTTCGCATGGAGACGGGCAGAGCGCGCTCGCACGCGCGGGCTTTTTCGGCCACTCTTCGGAGAACTATCTCGGTGTAGCATCGAAAGGCAAAGGCTATTAACCAGATAATAACAAAAAATGTGCAATGGACTTTGCTGATATCTACCCTTTTCTCATCGCCCTGCTTATCGGCGCCCTCATCGGCACGGAGCGCCAGCGCCGATTGGTTGAGGATAAGGTTCGGGGCGTGGCGGGCCTGCGCACCTTCGTCTTGATCGCCCTGCTGGGATCTTTGTGCTCAGCTCTCGCAGTCCATTTCGGCCCCAGCTTTGCCATCGCATCCATGGCCACCTTCACCATCCTCGTAGCCGTAGGATATGCGTCTTCGATCAGCACTCTGGGCAGAGTCGATTTTACGGCAGCAGTAGCCGCTGTCGTCACCTTTGCCATGGGAATGCTGACCGGATTTCCCGATAGCATTCTCCTGGCGGTGGCCCTATCCATCATCACTACCTGGGTCCTGGCCACGCGAAAAATAACCCATCACTACGTGGAAGTGCTGAGCGAGACGGATCTGCTCGATACCCTCAAGATGGGTATAATCGCCCTGGTCATCTACCCGCTCTTGCCCGAGACGCCCCTGGGCCCCTGGGGTGTGCTCAATCCCCGCCAGATCTGGCTCTTCGTGGTGCTGGTGAGCCTCATCGGCTACGCGGGCTATGTCGCGATTCGCCTCCTGGGCGCTGAGAGGGGCCTCGCCCTTACTGGCATTTTAGGCGGCCTGGTATCCAGCACTGCCGTCACCTCATCCATGGCGGCGGAGGTAAAGGAGAGCCCGGAGATACTGCCCTCTGCAGTCTTCGCCACGGCCATCGCGAGCTGCACCATGTTCCCCAGAATTCTCTTCATTGTGCTGCTGGTAAACAGGGACCTCTTCTTCGCACTTCTGCCTCATCTGCTGCTCATGGCCCTGGTAGGCTCGTCTCTGGCCTACCTGCTGGTCAGAAAGAGCGCCCAGGCGGGAAAAGAGGTGAATGTGAAGGATCCCTTTCGCATCATACCCGCACTGAAGTTCGGCGCGTTCTTCGCCTTTGTGCTGATCATCTCCAAGCTGGCCAACGTTTACTTCGGAGATGCGGGACTCTATGCGGCAGGCATTGTCTCCGGCCTGGCTGATGTCGATGCCATTGTCCTGACCATGGCCTCTCTGGCCAAGTCGACGGTCGTTTCCGCCGTGGCAGTCACCACCATCACCCTGGCCGCCATAACCAACACCCTGGTCAAACTCTGCATAGCCTACGTGCTGGGTACAAAGGAATTTGGCAACAAGATCGCGAAAATATTTCTGCCAACGGTACTGATGGGGCTCGTTGCCCTTTTCTTGTTCTGAATTTTAACGAACAGCAAAAACAATTGATAATTATGGGCCCGACGCGATTCGAACGCGTGATCCCCGCCGTGTAAGGGCGATGTCATAACCAGCTAGACCACGGGCCCTGCCCCTTCACTATCTCCTCGTCATATTAGATCTTATCGCTCCTATGCCTTAGAGGTGCAGCCCCGAAACCTTTGATTCTAAACACCAATCAATGAAACATGAGAAAGAGCGAAACCGCGGCAATCCTGCGCAGCAAGCTGCGGTGTATTATGTCAAAAAAAGTCGCCTGGCCGGATTTTTCGGCTCAGGCCTTCTTGCGATCCCGGATGAACATGCCGGTGCTCGTCTCGTCCAGCAACTTCTCGGACGGTTTTTTAGTCATCAGGCTGACTATAATCATAGCAGCTACAGATATCGCAAATCCGTATATGCTGGGATGCATGGGCATGGGTGCGATGAACTTGGCGTAATAGCTGAAGGCGAATACACCCACCAGCCCCAAGATCATAGAGGCTAAAGCTCCCTCGCGCGTCGCCCGCCGCCAGTACAGTCCGGCAAACAGGGGCGTTACAAAGCAGGCCAGCATCACGCCGATGGCCATCCAGATCAGCCAGGCCAAAAGCTCCGGCGGATTGGACCAGGCCAGATAGAGCGTAATGACGGTGGAAAGCCCAATGGCCACCCGGCTGAGAAGGGTGATCGACTTCTCAGAGGCATCCTTGTTGACGAACTGCTTGTAGACATCCCAGCTCACGTAGCTGCCGATGGTCAGCATGAGCCGGTCAGTGGTGGACATGACTGCCGATAATACTATTATGGCCACAATTGGCGCGAAAAGGGTCGGGAATACATACTCCGCTGCCACAATGAAGCTGTAGTCGGAAGGATTGGCGACGCCCGTGGGCAGCGAGATCATTTTTTCGCTGACCATGGATAGAGCCGCAAAGCCGGCGATCTTGCACAGGTACATGATCACGGCATAGATGACGAAAGCTGCCAGAGGCGCCCACTTGAAGTACTTGACATCTCTTGCCGCCAGAACGTTGTTTACTACGTGCGGTGCTGCCGCCAGCCCGAAGGCGAGCAGGAAGAAGAACGACACCAGATACTCGGGCGTCATGAAGGCGTACTTGGCGTAGGGCGGATGCATTTGCGGATACCAGAGATGGGTCATGTTCACATCTATGCCCGCCAGGACAAGGTTGACGTGCTCCAATCCCCCTGCGGCGGAAATGACCACAGGGCCCACGAGCAAGACTCCGGCCAGTATCATTATTCCCTGTACCAGGGAGGCCATGCCTATGGCGTAAAGGCCGCCAAGGATGGTGTAGGCCATGACAATGACCGCTCCAATCACTAAAGACCACTCATAGGGGATCTTGAAGAGCCAGGACAAGACCATGCTTATGGAGATGTACTGCCCCACCAGGTAGATGATGGAGATGAGGACGCCGATTATCGCCGAGGTGCCGCGAATGCCTCTCGGGCTGTAGAATCGGTGAGCGAAGTAGTCTTGCACCGTCACGTAGCCCGTTCTGGAGGCAACTGAGTGCAGCTTGGTTCCGAAGAACAGTATGCAGACCGCAGCTGATAGCGGTACGAAGATCTGCTCCCAGATGCTGGGCCAGCCGGTGGCATAACCGAGACCGGCAACGCCAAGGATGGTCATGCCGCTGCAGATGCTGGCTACAATCAGTAGAGTAAAGGTCCAAAAGCCCAGATTTCTTCCTGCTACCAGGAAATCCTCAGAGTTCTTGATCTTCTTTGAGGCTATGGCTCCGATGGCCACCAGGCCAACGAAATATAATACTATTATAAGGGTTCCAATAAAGTCCAAGCCAATCACCACCGAAGAGCCCAAATCAAGAGCAATAGTGAGATGGCTACGGGCACAATTATGACTCCAATAAAGGTATCAGTAGGTAAACCAACGATCAAATAGAATCCCTCCATGATTGTTACGTGATAGCATGTTACAGATTGGCATTTTATAAAGCTTTTTGATCTCAAGTGAGAAACTTTTATAGTGGGCATGCCTCTCTGGAAAGGGATGAGCGAGCGACTTTCCCCTCAAGGCAGCGATTTAAAAATACTGTGCGATAGTGCAGCTAAAGCCGTAGTTTCGGCTGTGGAAGATATGGCAGGCACGCCGGCCGGCGGCCTGATGGTGAAGATGGGTGCGGACGGTACACCCACCAAGCAAATCGACCGGGCCGCAGAGAATGCCGTTCTCGATACGCTGCGCGCCTCGGGCCTGGGCTTCAAGGTCCTCAGCGAGGAGATAGGCGAGGTCACCATCGGCGAGAAGCCGGACTATTTCCTGCACCTCGATCCCCTGGACGGCACCTTCAATGCCATCTACGGCATTCCCTTCTACTCCGTATCGCTCTATCTGAGCCGGGGCGATTTTCATTTCGGCTATATCTGC
The DNA here is from genome assembly GCA_049299735.1 of Methanothrix sp. Taxonomy (GTDB): domain Archaea; phylum Halobacteriota; class Methanosarcinia; order Methanotrichales; family Methanotrichaceae; genus Methanothrix. The sequence goes on from JBAQXX010000049.1 coordinate 41,628, forward strand.
GACCTGGCGGCCGGGACAAGCTTCTATGCGCAAGCCGGCCGGGGTGCATATGCTCGACCTGGCGGCCGCCTCCATGTCTCATCCAATGAGAACCTCTCCAATTTCAGCATCTCCGCTTACACCCTGCGGCCCCATACCGGCAGGATCGCGGCCATCGGTGACACTGTGCGCCGCATTCGCACCCTTGGCAGCACCTCCCTGGAGATGGCGCTCGTCGCTTCCGGACGGCTGGATGCCTTTGTGGACCTGCGGGGCATGATGAGGGTAGTGGACATCGCCGCGGGAAAGATCATACTGGAGGAGGCGGGGGGAGTGGTGACGGACGGATTAGGAAACGCGCTTCAATTGGACGGCAACATGTGGCAGAAGAGGGACTTAATCGGATCCAATGGCTTGCGACACGCGGAATTGCTCAGGCTCATCGGAGGCGGCCAAAATTAAGATCGGCTTTGTCTCCCGACTGCAGCCGGATTCGGCTCGTCTGGCGCAGATGCTCATCTATCAGATCGAATGTGCTGGAAGGGGCACAGATATCTTCGTGGATGAGGATCTGGCCCTTCAAATCGGCAGGCCTGGCACGAGCGTAGCGGAGATGGAGCGGCAGAAGGTGGACTTCATAGTCTCGGTAGGTGGAGACGGAACAATTCTGCGCACCATTCACAAGATGGTCGATCCGGCACCAATTCTGGGAATAAACATGGGCACGCTCGGCTTTTTAGTGGATGTGGAGCCGAAAGACGCCATTGAGACTCTAAAAAGGCTCCTGTCGGGCTTCGAAGTGGACGAACGCTCCCGCCTGAAGTTGCTCCTTAACGGCGTTTGCCTGCCATGTGCTACCAATGAGATCGCCTTTTTAACCGCCAGCCCGGCCAAGATGATTGAGTTTGAGATCATAGTGGACGGGTCGCTCATGGAGGATTTCCGGGCGGACGGGGTTATCATCGCCACTGCCACCGGCTCTACAGCCTATGCCATGTCCGCAGGCGGGCCCATCGTCGATCCCAGGGTGGATGCCATAGTGCTGGTCCCCATGGCTCCCTTCAAGCTCTCCTCTCGCCCCTGGGTAATTCCGGGAGACAGCGAGATCAAGGTCCAGCTCAAGCTGCCGGACAAAGAGGCGCTGGTGGTGGTGGACGGCCAGAGCTCGACCACAATATCTTCCAAGGATAAGGTGATCATAAGCAAGGCCGAGACTCCGGCCAGGTTTGTGAAAGTGGCGGCCAGGGACGGGTTTTACGCCAAGGTGAAGAGCAAGCTGACGTGAAACGGGTTGCGAGACGACTGATCTGGGTCCTTCAGTTCCTCACCAAAACTTTTGTTCTTTTATCTCGTTGGGGTACTGGAGTAGAGAAGACCCCAGACTTCAGGCGGGGGATGAATCGTACCCCTGTCATGGTTACTTTCGCCACGCTCTAATTTACTTAATATAGCATGGAACTGCCATATTTTAATCAAAATGAAAACCGCCTACAGGTTCCGGTTATATTCAAACAAGCAACAAGAAGCACAATTGTCCTTAACGCTGGATACTGTAGGCATCTTTGGAATAGAGCACTTGCTGATCGCAAAAATGCCTGGGAACGCGAAGGTATAACCAGGTCTTACGGAGATCAGGCTGCTTTTCTGGTCTTTGAGAAACAGTCCAATCCTTATCTCAATGCCGTCCATCCTCAGGTCGAACAGGATGTCTCATGGAGAACCGACCTACAGCTTTGGCCTATGCACAAAGTAGGCGCCGGTTCGTCGAAGCAGGAAGCTGCAACCTTTCGGGCGGGAAGGAAGTCACTTTAGGGATCTTGGGTGCAGATTTTACAGGGACGAAATCTAAACATTTTGCGTGTCTTTTCCTGGCGAAGGGGCGAAGGTTCATATTCCAAGCATCCCAATTCACCTGAAATATCGCAGGGGGATTTGACATAAAATTTACAACTCTTTATCTGATTGCATGCTTTTTGTCGCTGGCCCAGGGGGCTGCAATGGATGATAAATACGAATCAATCGATGATCTTCTGGCAATGAATTTAAGCAACCAAACGACATTAAATCAGACCGCATTAAATCACACGACCACTAATTCATCAGACTTTAATTCTTTGGATCTAAATTCCACAACGCTAAACTCATCGAGATCAGGTTCATCCGATCTAGAATCATCGGAATTCGCATTTAGTGATCTCGATTATGCAGACGAATATTATGGTTCCGACTTTTACTCACAGATGCAAAGTGAGCCGGAAGTTATCCATCTGGCATTTCCCGCAACGGATCTCAACGGGGACAATGCCACAGACATTCTGGTCATTAACATCAGCAGTGATGGCGACACAGGAACCTTTGATTCAGATATCGCGGCTTTTAGCGGCGGCAACGGCAGCATATTATGGCAAAAAGAGTATTCCGGCACCCTGGTCTTTGCACAAACAGCGGGAGACCTCAATGGCGACAGACAAACGGATGTCATGGTAAATGAAATCCTGGCCGCAGATAGCCTCATCCCTTACAGCAGCGTTTCCGCACTTGACGGCAGCAATGGTACTGTAATTTGGAGCCGGTCCCGGCTGCTGTCCATGACATTTGCCTATCCCGTTAAAGATATCAGTGGAGACAATGCCTCTGAGTTTATGGTGCATGTATTCGGCATGGACAGCATGAACAATAGCATATTCACCCGCATTGCCCTGGTAAGCGGCTGCAATGGCACAGATTTGGATGAGAGGGTCTTTTCCGATGCCCTGGCAATCGAATATCCGGCCGGCAATCTCACAAACGACCTTGTGCAAGACAGCATTGCAGCGATTTATCAATTGAACGGATCAATGACGGGCGATGGCTTAGACGATGAGGCCCCTCTTAACATCACGGCCACCGTATTTGAGGCCAGAGACGGCCAGGAGCACAGAATGCTCTGGAACCGCAGCTTTGCCGGCCCGGCCCTGGCTATGCCGGTGACAGATCTGACCGGCGACGGGCGGGATGAACTGGTAGTCTATCTCATAACGTATGCAGAGAACGGTTCAATTAGTAGCGATATCGCCATTCTTCGTGGCTCGGATGGAAAGTTGCTATGGCAGCATTCTTTTGCCGGTCTGGTCTTCGTCGTGGCTGGCCCGGACCTGACCGGAGAAGGACAGCGAGACCTGATCGTCTACAAGCTGGGTGAATATGAGAGCACCGAGGTGCTGGCGGTCAAGGGTGACGATGGAAGGCTTTTGTGGAGCCGAGATGGAATGATATTTATTCCCTCTTGATCCCAAAACCTTTTAACTAGGATCTTCATAGTAAGCTGGTTATCAAAAAGCTCAAACATTGACAGGAGGTGTATTTGATGCCATTCGAGAGCATAAGCGAGCTGCCCAAAAGCGTGCGAAATTTGCCCAGCCGCGCCAAGGCCCTTTACATGAAGGCCTATAACAGCTGTTGGGAGGATTTGGAGAGTACAGAGGACGCAGATCGCGAGAAGGCATCTCACGAAGCTGCCTGGTCGGCCGTGAAAGAGCAGTACGAGAAGGACGACGAGACGGGTGAGTGGGTAAAAAGCGAAGAGGTCGCAGGAAGACGCTCGCGTCATGTAGTAAGGCACCGCAAGAGCAGGCCCAGCGGGGCAGCCTCGCAGGCAAAGGCACACGCATGATGTCTTCAGAGCAATGCTGATGAGGAATTGAGCCGCGAACGGACTCAAAATAAGCTCCTCATCAGCAAATCTCGTGAACGCATATTCTCTTCTTATTCGATGGTTAAATTCAATTCATGCAGCGATTTTTCTCGTGATTTAATCTGATTTTTTTGCCTACGGATTAGCCACACCACAAATTAGTCATAAAATGCGAGCCTGATGCTTTCGAGGATTTCGTTATGCCTAAGGGGGCGATAATCTATGCCTGTGGTATGGGAAGGACAAAGACGATGGCAGAGGCCATTGCTAACGGTGCGGTGACCATACGCGGCATCGATAATTTAAGACGCACATGATGCAGTGAAGTGGGCGTTCCTAAGGGCATAGAGAAATGCTTTTTGCTGGGAAGGACCGTAGCTATGGGATTGGTGAACTGAACATGTCTAAAGATATTCTGGAAAAGGGCGCAATTGTGCAGAGGGACAAAGAGACCTATGCCATAGCGCCACATATCGCAGGCGGCATAATAGATCCTGCCGGTCTGCGCAGGATCGCTGATGTAGCTGAAAAATACAACGCTAAAGTTCTTAAGATCACCTCGGCACAGAGAATCGCTATCGTTGGAATTGATCCCAAGGACATCGATGATGCCTGGAAGGATCTGGGGATGAAGCCGGGCGCGGCCATTGGTCTATGCGTTCGAAGCGTCAAGATATGCCCCGGAACCACCTTCTGCAAGCGCGGCCAGCAGGATTCCGTTGGTGTAGGCTTGAAGCTGGATGAGTTGTATCATGGCATGCAGCTTCCCTGGAAATTCAAAATTGGCGTATCAGGATGCGCAAACTCCTGTGCCGAGCCGGCCGTGAAAGATATCGGCTTGATCGGAATGTCCAAGGGATGGAGGCTTCTGGTAGGTGGAAGCAGCGGAGTCAAGCCCCGGCTTGGAGTGATGCTGGCTGAGAATCTTTCCGATGAAGAGGTCTTTTCGCTCATCGATAAGATAATCAACTACTATAAGGACCATGCCAAAAAGCAGCGTCTGGGCGAGTTCATAGAGGAGATCGGCTTCGAGAAATTCAAGCATGAGATCATCGCGTGAACGCTCCCCGTCCTAATGGATAGGGATTTACCGATGTTTCGACTTCTCGTCGACACTCTTGCTGACCCGCGGTCAGCGAACTTCGTCCTTCGCAATCCTACAAGTCCGGAAAAATTGATGGGATGGTGTGTGATTTCCCCCCTCCCACTTATTTATTGAGTATAGTCTCCACGATTACTACATGCCGTATCCCGGTGCATAAGCTGGCTGATAGTAATATGGATAATTATACGGGTACATATTGGGCATTGGGCTGTACCCCCAGTCGCTGTAAAGGAAGTTGTAGGCCTCTGTCATCCACATGGCCTGCTCGTAGTATTCTCGTCCCGGGCAGGTGCCGTTGTAAAAGGAGCGAAGCTCACAGTAGCTGCCGTCCGGAAAATTGCAGTATCCATCTTTGGGACATCCGCCATGGTTCACGCAGTAGGCTTCGATTGCATTTCTTGCTTCGCAGGGGCCTGAGCCGTAAAATCCTGAGGAGTGGACCGGTGCAGCCAGTATCAGAGCAAAGAGGCCTGTTAGCATCCACAGTGTTCTAGTTCTCACAAATATCACCCAAACTTAATTATTATCTTTTCGCCATTCAACCTATGAAAGATTATTGGTTGAGTTGGCGCGAAGAGAAAAACGAAAAGAGAGGCCCTGGAAAACCAGGGTCATGATTTATTGGATTGCTTTTTGCCGATCCTACGCAATGGTTTCGATTGTGGCATTGGTAGTAGCATTGATTGTAGCATTGGTTGTGGCGTTGATGGTGGCATTGATAGCTGCGGGGGCCGTCGCGTTCACCGCTACAGCGGGCTCAATTACCTCCGCCACTGGCTCCACTACGGTTTCATTAGCCGAAGCAGATACGGTTTCATTTACAGGTGCAGCCACGGGCTCAACCACCGGAGCAGCTGCCGGTATAACCTCTGGAGCAGCCAGGATTTCATTTACTGGAGCTGCCACAGGCTCAACAACCGAAGTCGCTTCTTCCACCTTATTCATGCTGCCCAGCTTTGCGACCGGCTTTTTGGTCGTCATGCCCTCCGCAACTGCGTTATCGACACCTATCAGCTTAAGGGAGTAGGGTGTGGCAGTTCCCAGCTGGAACGAGTAGGCCATTCTGGTGCTCGCAACACCGGCGGACTTGAAAGAATACTTGTTTACCACCATCTCCGGAGTCAGGTTATGGGCGGGAACATTTAATGTTTTAAAGCTGTATCCGACTAGATCTCCTGATTTTGCAGTGTAAGACTGATTTCCTGCAGCTTGATTAGTGTACCCCAAAGCAGGCATTAAAACGATGGCTGCTATCATGAGGGCCACAGTGATAGCCAAAATTTTCCTCATAATTGAATACCTCCTATTCCACTAGCGCATAGCATTTATGACTGTAGCTTGAACATCCTCCCCTTTGAGAAGAATTGTCGTCAATTCTAGTTATTCTTCATATAAATAGACTTTCATGGAGGATGACCATAATTAAGGGACGGCATCTCATTTTATGCCCCCTTCCTCCTCGGCAGGGAATATATGATGCTCTGGCGGCAAAAAATGACATGACCCGTTGTTTATCTGTAATATTTAATGGGTGTTTCCCACGGATTCATTGGTGTCCGGGATTGTGCTCAAAATTGCAGGCAGCAGACAATAAATGCGACCCATCGCAGTTAATTCCCGGAACTGCTGCCCATCCTTCCCGGCAAGAGGAGAATGTCACGCCCTCTCGCTGTGCATTCTCTTTTACCCTCTGCATCAGATCACGTCTGATCTCTACCGGAAGATAGCAGCTTCCGGCAACTTTGTCTCCTCTTTCAAACAGTCTCTCTAAGGCCGTACCCTCTTGGGGGAAGGCGGAGATGATCTTTTTCATGCTTCCCGGCCGCGCCTTAAGAGTCGAGGAGGTTATATGCCTGACCCCCGCCCATGAGACGGCCTCTACTAATTGCTCTATCTCTGCATCATTTATGCCGGGAATGATGGGATCTATTCTGGCCGAGACGGCAACTCCATCTTCCACCAGCTTTACCATGGCATCAAGGCGCTTTGCCGGCAGAGGCGCTCCTGGCTCCAGCCGGCGGCAAATTGATTCGCTCAGCGATGTGATGGTTATGGCCACGCAGGCCGACATGTCGGCCAATTGCTTTGCATCTCTTGCCACCAGATGTGACTTTGTCACTACCTGAACACAAAGACCTCGCTCTTTTAAGATCTGCAAACAGCCCCGGCTGAGTCTCAGCACCTTTTCCATGGGAGGATAGGGATCTGAGCTATTGGACAATGCCACCAGGGTGCCGGGCCTGATCTTGTGCGACTCTTTGGCCAGGCGCTTTAGGAGATCGACCTTGGGGCGGCACTGCTCAAAGCGGGGGATGTAGGATGAAGCGTAGCAGTAAATGCAGCCATGCGGGCACCCTGTGTAGGGATTCAGGCTAAGCTTGGCAGGGCAGGTGCATAGCGGGCTATTCCAGGGATCAAAGGGTCTTAGGATCATCCGCTGCAAATCTTCTCCAGACACTCCAGATCATCTGCATCATCCAGGGTGGCATTGAGCTTAAAGCCTTCAATCACAGGCTCAAGAATGACATATTTCGCTTTGCTTTTATGTGCGCCTCTGATCTTGAGGTTCAGGACAACCTGAGCATTTACATCGGCACCGCTCTCGTCCTCATTTATTACCTGGGATCTCAAGCCATTGGATAGAGTCAGTTGATCTATTTTTGGAAGACCCCGCCGCGCCCATCCAACTGGCACGAGCTCTTCGCCCCTCCTTAACGCTACCTGATATCTTGTCGGATGCTTCTCTTTCTTGTCCCGGCCCCATGACGTCCGCACGATCATAGCCATGAGATTATGTTCGGATCTGATGATGAAATCCCGCTCGGAAACTATGCCGGGTCGGTAAGGGGCCTGAAGATCTCGCTCCAACAATGCCATGGCTTTGGCCCGGCTCAGAAATTCATCGACTGCGTCTTTATCCGTCAGGACATCTTCCTGGGCCGGTGATATTCCCTGAAAGGGCATGGCTTTGGGCTCGCCAAGTATTGACAAAAGACTCTTTCGTCGATCCTGATAAGGCATACTGCAGATATCTTCTCCCTGCAGAGCGATGAGGTCGTAGGCCAGAAGGGCTGGATGGATGGCGCTTTTTCGAGAGAGGCGACGGCGATTGATGTACCTCAACATTTCCTCCTGGCTGCAAATCTCTTTTCTCTTAATGCCGCTGTCATGAAATCCTATGAGGTCGGCATCAGCGACAAAATCCGATTCGATTTCCCCTAGCTTCCGAGATATGCCGCTAAGGGCAAAGGTGATATTCCGTAGCTGAGAGCTGAAGATGAATACTTCATTTTTTATTTTATGAACCTGCACCCTCAAGCCGGGATATTTGGGCAGAAAGCATCCCGGCACCAGAGGATCGCTGCGGCGAAATGACATGAACTCTGTGGGCACTTTGGGCTGGAATGCAACACTCTCTAGCTTCTGGTTTTGGGCCATCACGGCAATACTGCCTATATCCGGCATTAGGCTGTAGGCACTGTGTATTTTCTCCTGGTCGCAGTGCAGCGAGTGAGAGAGTGCGACAATTATGGTCGTGTGCCCGATGCCGGCCTGCATGTTTCGTAGAGCCGTGCGTGCGATGTACTTTCCCTCCTGGGGAGTTGCTTCCAAAAACAGGCCCCTTAGCAAAGCGTTCTTGCGCTGCTCCGACTCTTTGCCGCTCATGGTGGAGATGCGCCGGAGCCTTTCATAAACCGATAAGGCTTCGAGAGGCTCGCGAAAAAGGGAATGCTGTCCTTTATTTCCCAGCGCCACCTCGGCCAACATCCCCATATCACTGCATTTCTTTCTCAGGGACGGCAGATCTTGATCAGATACCTCTGCCAATGCCATCATGATAGCCTCCGGGCCTATGCCCATCTCCCTTCCTTCCCAGGGCGGCCAGAGTTCGCCTAGAAGCAGCCGTATGACTGGACTGAGCATATCTGACGCAGGCTCAATCTCAGAGAGAAGGCCCGCCGCCAGATCGACCTTACGGCTACGCGGGGCCTGGGAGATTTCTTGCAGGGCTTGTGCAATTCGAGAATAACGCATTTACCTCGTTATCTTGATCTTCAACAGATCCTCAGCCCGCTTGGCTATATTCTCAATCATGCCGTCCAGCTCTTTTAGAAAAGATATGGTTTCCTCCGTGGTCACGGCTCCCGGAGCTGAAGCCCTGATCAAACCCTCCTGCTCTAGAACCCGCAGGGAATAACGTACCTTGTGGCTGGGTATTTTTGTCTCCTCTGCCAGCTTGAGGATGCCTATGGGCTCGTTCTCCACCACTTGCTTGAGGATGACCAGGTGGCGTTGCAGCATCTCAAGCTCACCGTTCACCTTCTCGGTCAGAATCACTATCACATCCGCTTATGGACCAATTGTATCAATTCGATTGCAACCTTATAATTCCATCGATTGACATGGCACGTGTTAGCACATCTAATCAAAAACAAGAAAAGATGAAGGTCAATAGCGCGCCCGGCGAGGGAGGAAGTCTATGCCGTGCCTGGATGTAACGCGCCGGCTCAAGTCCTTTCCCAGTATTTGCGGGGACGATACGCCGGTGACTACAAGCATGGTCCGCAGAGTATGCTCCAGGTTTGGGTCTATCTGCGCGCCCCAGATTATGCGAGCATCAGGATTGATCTTCTGGTAGACTTCATCTACCACTGTCTCAGCATCGGTGATGGTCATATCCGGACCGCCCACTACATTTACCAGGGCAGAGGTCGCGCCCGATACATCCACATCCAGGAGGGGACTGCGCAGAGCCTTCATGACGGAATCGCGTGCCTTTTCCTCGCCTTCTGCCTCACCCATGCCGATCATGGCCACGCCGCCGTTGGTCATGACGGTTCTTACATCGGCAAAGTCCAGATTGATCAGTCCTGGCCGGGTGATCAGCTCAGTGATGCCCTTGACCGAGCGCATCAGCACCTCATCTGCGACTTTGAACGCGGCCTGCAAGGGGAGGTTGGGGACCACATCTAAGAGCCGGTCATTGGGCACCACGATTACTGTATCCGAAACCTCTCGCAGCCTCTTTAATCCGGCTTCAGCATTCTGCATTCGGATGGAGCCTTCCGCACTGAAGGGGATGGTGACAATGGCAATGGTAAGAGCTCCTGCCTCGCGGGCGGCTTCCGCTACTACTGGAGAAGCACCCGTGCCCGTGCCCCCGCCAAGCCCACAGGTAACGAAGACCATATCCGCTCCTTCCACGGAGGCTTTGATCTCATCGATGTCCTCCTGGGCCGCCTCCTCTCCGATGGCGGGCAAGCTTCCTGCTCCCAGGCCGCGTGTGGTGCGTCTGCCGATGAGGAAACGCCGGTCGGCATTGATGTGCAAAAGATGCTGGGCATCGGTATTGATGGCAAAAAGCTCCGCACCCTGGATGCCGCACTCTGCCAGCCGGTCGATAGTATTCGAGCCGCCTCCACCGCATCCTATGACTCTGATAACCGTGGTCAGCTCTTCTAAAACCGAAACCAGCTCTTCATCGCTCTGGATCATGCTGGAAGGTTTGATCCTGCTCTCGGCCTCAGATCTGCCCAGTGCTTCGTCGATGATGTACTTAATCTCCATCCCCTCTACTTTTTTTCTGCCTTATTCTACTAATCAATTAGTATATAGTTTTTTGCATAGAGGTGATATGTATCTTAATAATATATTAGATATTGTCTGGCGATAGTTGCCAAAAATTTTATTTGAATAGAAGAGGAAATGTTGTGCGGTTCAATTGGACTTCAAGGACTTGAGCTTTTCAATCTGCTTCATCATCCTCTCGGATTCCTTAGACTTCTCCCTCTCCAGGTAATCGACAATTTCAGGAAGGTTTCTATTTAACTTGTAGATGCGATACGGCCGTCCTTTTCCTGGATTTTTCTCGTCCCTCTCTGCAATCCAGTCAAGTTTTCGAATCTCTCGCATTGCAATGCTCACTTCCGGCTGGCGAAGATCCGATCCAATTTCTATCTCGCGGGATGTTGCCTCTGCCACCCCAGCCAGATAGGTCAAAACTTTGGCCACATTTCTTTTCAGGCCTACTTTCATGAGTATGGATGCAAATTCGTCGCGCTCGACTTTCAGGTCTGAGGCGGTTGATGTATTCAAAACGGTCACCAGGCGCATAACGAGTGATAACATATATATAAGTTTCGTTAAAAATAATTCCATTGAGGTTGGAATTCTAGTTATCTTATTAATTATTTTTTTATATGTATGACTTTTATTGCCCGCAAGGCTGAAGTGAGAGTAGCGTTTACATTTCTTTTTATTATGGAGATGTATTTAGAGGATAGCTATCTTTGGGCTTTTGATGCCATTGTAGTGGACGCTTTTGGCGAGCACGCGATCCTTGATAAAACTGCATTTTATCCGCAGTCGGGGGGCCAGCCCGCGGACGTGGGCTTTCTTTTGCGTGGTGATGAAGCGTTCCGGGTAGTAGGTGTTGAGCCAGGGGAACGCGGAATAAAACATATCCTGGACAGGGCAGGCCTCTTGCCCGGTGACAGGATATCTGGGACCATTGATAGCGATAGACGTTACCGGTTCATGCGCAGTCACACTGCCTGCCATATACTCAGTGCAGTCATCTTCCGGGAGACTGGCGCCAAGATCACAGGAAACCAGATTGAGCAGTCAAGATCGCGTGTGGATTTCAGCCTGGAGAGCTTTGACAAGGCCAAGATGAGCGAGTATGTGGAAAAGGCTAATCGCATTGTCGACGACCACCACGCCGTCACGACCAGAATCATTCCCCGAGCCGAGGCTCTTGACTTGCCGGATATCGTTCGCCTGGCCATGGATGTCCCGGATAGAGAGATGATCAGAATAGTGGAGATAGAGGGCGTCGACCGGCAGGCCTGTGGAGGAACCCATGTCAAGAACACCGCAGAGATCGGCAAGATCATCATGATCAAAGCGGAGAACAAAGGTAAAGCTAATCGAAGGGTCTACTTCTCCCTGGAGGATTAAATGCACGTAATGGAATTATTAGGCAAATCTCGCGTCAACGTGGAAGGCGAAAAGGTGCTGGATGCCAGCGAGCCCTTGATTGAGTGGTGTCCGCTCTTCGACAAGGTCAGGGGCATAAAAAAAGTGACTGCGAAATCGGCTGCCGCAAATATGGAGTTTAGAATAAAAAATCACGGCATGTTCTCGGCGCGACGCAAGCTGCAGATGGGCATCTTTGTGGGCTTTGGGGCGTCCGAGTCCATGATGACCGGCATAAGGACAGGAATTATCGACGCAGCGGTTACCGTTTGCGATGGGGCGGGCAGCGTGATAACTGCCAATGCCGATCTCGTTCAGGGTATGGGCGGCTACATTTCCGGACTTGTAAATACCGATCCCATACCGGAGGTTATCGAGGGCATCCGGGCCATGAATGGGCATGTGCTCTCACCCCAGGACGGCAGGATAGACCAGATAGAAGGGGCGGCCTATGCAGCCGCGGCCGGATTTAAAAAATTTGCAGTCACGATTGCCGATGCCTCTTCTGCGGAAAAGCTGCGAGAGCTGGAAAAGACGGCAGGAGTTGGGATAATGATTGTGGGGGTTCATCTCACTGCTCTAAGCAGAGATGATGCGGCGAGGCTTTTGGCAGTAGCCGATATTGTTACCGCCTGCGCCTCAAAGCACATTCGTGAGCAGGTAAAACCTCTGGTACAGGTGGGAACCGCCGTGCCGCTCTTCGGCCTGACTCGCTGGGGCAAGGAGCTGCTGGTGGAAAGGGCCAAGGATGTCGAGCAGCCGCTTCTGATAAACACTATGTCTCTGCCCGTTTTGCCTGAGAAAAAACAGCCTCGGCCATTGGTTTGAAAATATATTTTATTATCTTTTTACCTTCTTCTCTTTAAACTTCAGCAAATGAGTCCTCACAAAATAGAATCACAAAAATGATTGCCGGGTCCAGTCCGAAGAATCTCATTACCTCTCTCTTTTCTTAACAAAGACACCGAAGCTCAGGATTAAGTACATTTAAGCCGCAACTGCGATCTGATCATCCATGAAAATTCTTATTGCCGAGTACGCCTCCGCTCTTGGCCTGGGGGGAACATGCGAGCTGGAGGGCCGGGCCATGCTGGCCACCCTGGCGAGTAGCTTTCAGAGGGCCGGGCATGAGGTGCTCTATCCCACATTCGGGCCCACAGTAGATACTGGCCGGCCCGTTTTCATTAACGGGGTAGAGGAGTTTGAAGGAGTCCTGGACTGCAAAACGGACGCCGGACTCTTGATTGCACCGGACGGTCTACAGCCGCATCTTTTAGAGATAATGGAGAAAAACACGGTGAACCTGGGTGCAAGTCCCGACGCTGCGCGGCTATGTGCCGACAAGCTGCTCTGCACCCGGACACTGGCGCATGCGGGAGTGCCCGTGGCTGAGATCGTGGACCGGCCCGATCCTGTGGAGGCGGGCTGCCATCGCTATGTGGTAAAGCCGCGCACGGGCTGCGGATCAGAGGGCGTGCGCGTCACCTCGTTTGCCCGAGCGGGTCCAGGGGAGATCGTTACCCGTTACCGTGAGGGGCTGCATCTGTCTGCCAGTTTCATCGTGGGGGTGGAGGGGTTTTTGCCGCTCACCATCAACCGCCAGCTCATCGACTTTCGGGGAGAGGGCATGAGCTACGAGGGAAGTCAGGTGCCCTACAACACGCCCCGCGCCGATGAAATTTGGGCTGAAGCTAGAGCCGCGGCTCTTTCTCTGGGCTTATCGGGGTATGCGGGAATCGACTTTGTGCTGGGGGAGAGGCCCTGGGCAGTGGATGTGAACGCCCGGCCGACTACATCGATCATCGGCATTGCCAGGGTGATGAAGGAGGAGATAGGGGAGCTTATCCTGGGAGCGAGGTTTGGGGGGATGGCTGAAAAGGTGACGCTGGAAGGGGTGTCGACGTTTAGGAAAGCGGATCTCTAAAATGCATAGGTACACATATCATGTAGGGGAACGAATTGCCTACATAAGATCCATATGAACGTAAGTCTTTTTATTAGTTCGATCACGCTACTATTGTGGAGGAAATGAATTTGAGATATTTGTATGCACTGATGGGATTGCTCCTGATGCTGGCCGCCACTGCCACAGCCGGGAGCTTTAACGCAGAGATGGATGTTGAGACCTATGTGGATGCGGACAATGCCAACCAGAGTTTTGCAGATAACGATTTACTCTGGGCAGAAACCGTGGACAAAGAGCCCACAAAACAGGTCTACCTGAGCGTTATCAATATGTTCGGCACGCAGGGAATCTTCAAGCCTGAGCAGATCGCTTCGGCAACATTAACTCTTGATGCCGCCCAGGTTGACAAGCCCGGCAAGATCAAGGCTTACTTCTTGCATGGGGCGGCTTTGGATACAATGACCTGGTATGACAAATTGGATTATGATGCAGAGGGATCCTCTTCCCCAGTAGATGTTGATGAAGCGGGAAGCTACACCTTTGATGTGACCTCAATCATAAAGAAGGCTGTAGCGACCTGCACGGAAGATTGCCCATATTCAATCGTATTAGTGGCAGAGGATGACGCTTCCGTAGGATTCGCGTCCCATGGCGCTTCCGGGAATAAGCCGACCCTGGTGTATGTCACCGAAGAGTAAAATCCTAAGCAAATTCTAAAAAATGATGGATCTAATTGGCAGGAGAATTATGGGTTTATTCCCCTGCCAAGGCTGGCTTTTGCGATCATGGGGGTTTTATACATCTTCCGTCAATTGAGTGGCTGATGCGCTCTACCATGTCTCGCATTGCGGTTGTCAGTCTCGTTCTTGCGCTCATCTTGCTCGCTGGCGTAGCTGTGGTATTCTCCAATGGCGTCGTAGCTATCGGGAAAAATGATACCGTAGCCACCGAAGTCATATTAATCAAGTCCCCGGGATGCACGAAATGCGCGGCGGCAGAGAGAGCTATCGAGAAGATCGGGCGGGATATGCCTCTCAATGTCACTGGGTACTACTATTATTCGGAGGAGGGGCATCGTATCATCAAGCAGTATCGGGCCAAGGATGTTCCTGCCATCATAATCGGAATGCAAGTGATCAACTATAGGGATTATGAGGGAGACAATGCCTTGCTGGAAAGCCTCATCAAAGGCGCCCTGGCCAACCAGACCACCAATCTTCCCGCTGCTTTCACACTGCCAGGCAATGAGAGCACAAAGCAGAACCTGAGTGCCGCAGCCAATGGCTCGGGCCTGAATTTGCAGGAGATATCCATTTACACCATCTCTGCCGTTTTGGGTGCGGGCCTGGTGGCCGGCTTCAACCCATGTCTGCTGGGCATCCTGGTCTTCCTGGCGGCATCGGTCCTCTCCACCACGGGAAGGAAACGGGAGCTAGTGATGATGGTAGTCTCCTTTTCCTTCGGCATCTTTACCATGTATCTACTCCTTGGGCTGGGCATGCAGCAATTGCTGCAGACTGAGGAGCTAGCCAGTGCCTTCCGCTATATCCTGACGGTCTTTCTCTTACTGGCCGGCCTCTCCCAGGTCTGGGATGCGCTGCGGCTAAAACAGGGAAGGCCCTCCATCTTTCGCACTGACTGGGCGCTTAAGTATTTCCAGGTAGGGATTGATAAAAACCGCTTCAGCTCATATTTCTTGATTGGGGCGCTCTTCTCCCTGGTCAAGGCCCCCTGTCTGGTCGGCATCTACTTCGCGATACTGGATCTTCTCTCGGCCAGAAGCTACTTTGAGGGTGCAACATATCTGTTCTTCTTCAACCTGGGGGTAATTTTGCCCATCATCGTCCTGGGCGGGGCGATTGCTCTGGGCATGAGCCCGGAGCAGGTGGACGCCTTCCGCAAGGATCATCGGGTGGGAATGAGGCTGGCCACGGGCCTGGCTCTGCTGGCGCTGGCACCTCTTATCTACTGGCAGCTTATTTAGTTTCATATCCGTTAGGGATCGTCTTTGTGCGCCCTTTGTGAGAAAGGATTAAAATAGAGAGATTGCTCACCTCATTTTCGAGGTGAATCTTTTTGTTTTTAGTCGGAGAGGCTCTCATAGGAAAGGAGCCTGAAATTGCTCATATCGATCTGATTATTGGAGATAAGGAGGGGCCGGTAGCCACGGCTTTTGCCTCCGCACTTTCGCAGCTTTCGGCAGGGCACACGCCCCTTTTAGGTGTTATCCGGCCCAATCTGCCGGCCAAGCCATCTACTCTCATAGTACCCAAAGTTACTGTGAAGAATATGGATCAAGCCGCCCAGATCTTCGGCCCGGCCCAGATGGCCGTGTCCAAGGCGGTGGCGGATGCGGTAGCTGAGGGAATCATTCCCAAGGACAAGGCTGAGGATCTCCTGATAATAGTATCTGTGTTCATTCATCCCCAGGCAAAAGACTACGACGCCATCTATCGCTACAATTACGGGGCAACCAAGCTGGCCCTGGAAAGAGCCATGGCCGGATTCCCGGATGTGGATCTGATGCTCTACGAGAAGGACCGCTCCACTCATCCCATCATGGGCTTCCGGGTCACCCGGCTCTGGGACCCGCCATACTTGCAGGTGGCCTTCGATCTGGTGGACGTGGCTGAGGTACGCCGTGTGCTCGCTGCCTTGCCGGAGAGCGATCACATTCTCATAGAGGTGGGAACGCCCCTTGTCAAGATGCTGGGCATTAGCGTGGTCAAGGAGATTCGCGCCATCAGGCCGGGCGCTTTTGTCATCCTGGATCTGAAGACTCTGGACACTGGAAACCTGGAGGTGCGCCTGGCGGCGGACTCTGCGGCTGATGCCGTGGTCATATCCGGACTTGCCCCCAAGAAGACGCTGGAGCTTTCCATCCGGGAGGCCAGGAAGACCGGTATCTATAGCATCATCGATATGCTCAATGTGCCTGATCCTCTGGCCGTTCTGAAGGGACTCGAAGTTTTGCCTGACGTGGTCGAGCTTCACCGGGCCATAGACATGGAGAAGAGCGCGCACGCCTGGAATGACATTCGCGAAATTCAGGGCCTGGCCAAAGAAGGACGCAGGTTGCTGGTGGCAGTGGCAGGCGGCATTCGCGTGGATACCGAGGGAGCGGCTCTCGCGGCAGGCGCGAACATCCTCGTAGTGGGCCGGGCAATAACCCGTTCCAGGGATATTCGCGACATGGCCGAGCAGTTCCTCACAGGCCTGAAGCAGACGGAGATCGACCAGTACCGGGTCATGACGGACTTCTGAAGATCGCAGATCTTTGATGTTCTGCCTTTTTTTCTTTTTGTTGATAATATTATCGTTTTTGTGCGTACTTTGTGTTTTTGTGGTTGATGGTCGCGTTCGGGGCCTTAGCGGCAACGTGCGACGACTTTTCACCACAAAGGCACAAAGGCACAAAGAACTACCAAAAACTATTGCTTGCGGACAGCCACCACAGAGACACAGTGCGCACAGAGGACCCACAGAGTTTTTTAAATTTTGCTATTTATTATTACTATTATTATCATCGTCTTCTGGCTTCGCCTGTGCCATAGATGTGCAGGTGGGGCCCGTGTCCCAGCCAGCTGGCGCAGTCCTCCTGGTGGTGGACGGCCTCGGAGCGTCTTACGTCTATCCTGAGCATCGCGCCTATGCCCTGGACGGCTCGGCGCTGGAAGGCGCCATTCTCTTCAATTTGACCGGCGGCGGGGCGCGGGCCGTGGACGTGCGGGTGCCTGTGCCCGAGACTACGAAGAGCCACAGCATTCTCATCACCGGCGATTCGGGGACGAATCCTGACCGTCTCGGACCCACCATATTCGACGCGGCGCGCGCCGGGGGCTACCTCTGCCTGGCAGTGCTGGAGCGTGGAGATAGCATGCCAGTCTTGCAGGAGATGGACGGCGTTCTCTATCTGGGCGACAACTCCATGCACGGGGCACAGCCTATTCCCGGCTTTCGCGCCTGCGCTCCGCCGGGCCTGAGATACCGATTTCAGGTGTGGCGGGACAGGTTTGCCCGCTATGCTGCGCCCCAGGGAGTTGCGGGCTACGCCGGATACAACGCTTGGGCTCTTGACGTGGCGGCGGACAGCGTCCAAAACCTCTCCGGCCAGCGCTTTCTCATGCTGGTGAACGTGGGCGCGGTGGATAGCGCCGGGCAGAACCTGGGCGCGGACGGCTATCGTGAAGTGGTCGCCGCCCTGGATGTGCCGCTGGGCCGTCTGGCCGAAGCTTGCCGAAAAAACAACGTTCTTCTGGCCGTCACCGCCGACCACGGTATGGTCTTTCCTTCTGCGACCGGCAAGGGCGGGCACTCGGCAGAAAAATATGCGGCCAGGCTGGAGGCCCTGCGCGTTCCTCTGGTCTTCCTGGGGCCGGGTGTGGAGGAGCTGAACCTGGGCGGTCGCTGGTCCGAGGTGGACATCGCGCCTACCGTGCTCAGCATCCTGAATATTTCGTCCGGTTCCTCGGAAGGCACGAGCCTGCCCATTCGCGATGGCTTCGATCTGAGGGTCACGGGCGCGCCCGGGGCCCTGGAGCTGTGGCGAGGTGAGGAGCGGCTGGCCAACGCCACTGGGGAGTGCCGCTTCCTGGGACTGCCACGCGGGCTGTACAGCCTTAAGGCGGGCGGAAAAGAGTGGGCCGTACTGGTGAACGGGGATGCTGCGATGGATCTGGCCGGGAAGGCTGCGCCGGAGAGTGATTGGAAGAGGATAATCGGAATCATACTTATCCTGGTCATAAACCTGGTCGGAATTGCACTTATCATCAGGATTTGGAAAGGAAGGGACTAAAAAAGCGCAAACCCTCAGGCCACAGAAAACCAATCCTCATGCTTCTTGCCAGGAAACGGGCCCTCAAATCCAAGCTCTTTCAGTCGGTGGATCAACTCTGATCGCGATACAGGAGACAGCTTAGGCAACAGGTATCGGCTCCTTTGAGACGCTTATGGTTTGACCGCTAATTGGGGGAAGTGCCAGATTCCATAGCAGATGCGCTGCGATCCAATCCTCAAGAGATTCGATGAAATTCCTGCGTGCCTCTTCAACAGTGCGGCCTGTTGCCCATACGCCATCTAATTCTGGAACATCCACAAAATATGGCTCGTCGCCATTATCGATGACTTTGTATTGCGCCTTCTCCAGAGCCGCCTGAATGTATTCTGCGAACATATCAATATCTTATTCGGGCTTCAAAGGATATGAAATATGCGATTTAGATTTCATGAGCTTAGCAGGGGGTGCTCACGGGCGCGCCCGCGGGCCTTGCGCTGTGGCGCGATGGGGCGTGGACGGCTAACGTCGCTTCGGCGGGAGACTACCGTTTTCTGGGATCGTCGCGCTGTCTGTACAGCCTCAAGGCGGGCGAGATGGAATAAATTAAAAATTTTATAAAATTATCGCGCTTCTTTCTGCCCTCTCAATTGGACCATCGTCCCCACAATTTCATCCTGCTCTGAACAGTTGAATGCGAAATTCAATCGGTCGGGATATATGGAGAAGAGAACCTGCGGTATGTGAGCGTTGCAGTCATCCAATGCCATCTGCAGTTCGCGATACTCTCGATTGGTGACCAGGAGCTGATCGCGATACTCTTCTTCCTGGTCGAGCGTCTCCAGGGGGTTCTTTTCGTCAATTGTGCTGTCAACAACCAGGTCGCACTGCCACTGCAGTACAAGGGCCCGGTTCTCCCAGTAATATGTATCCTGCGGAATCATATCCTGCAATATCTTCAGATCTTCCAGGGGCACAAGCCAATGCATAGCCTGAACCTCTTCCGGCAAATTCCCTTCGATGCTTACCAGCGAAGAGACAGGCCCCGATGTTAAATTCAGGTCGCCCATGTCAAACGATATCTTAACCGGCGAGCTTCGCATGGCTTTGAGGGCAAAATAAAGCCGGCCGGGATTGAGTATTTCAACTGCCTTCTCATAAATTATATCGTCTTCCATGGGTTTCGTATTTGTTGCAACTGATATATTCGGTTGGCGCACCGGAGGAGGGCCTATCGAGCGGCTGTCGGCCCACCGTCCGGCCCGCCATCCGTGACCAGCCTTCGCTGGCACGGGTTCGCGGATTCGACGGGCAGCGAGATGATTGATTTTTATTCCTATTATAATCTATCAACTTTACAGCAACACAACTCCTCAGAAAAATTTATATTACTAAAGTATGGTAAGTATTAATAATACTAAATTGCTGAAGAGCAAATCAGGAGGAATAAAGATGAACAACCGAATATTTGCAGGGGCGCTGATCTCCCTTGCCGTCCTCTTTTTGGGGGCGGCATTGGTGCAGGGCGCAGCAGAGAGCGGTATCGCCATAACCAATGCCAACTTCGAGGCAACCAGCCCGGAGAAAGAGAACTTGATTGATGAATGGGTGGAGATATCCAATCTGGGGGGCGCGGATGTCAATCTGGCCGGCTGGACGCTGGAGGATGCACAAAATCACACCTACAAGTTCCAGGATTTCAGCCTGAAGGCAGGGGCCAAGGCCAAGATTCGCACGGGGATGGGAAATGACACCTCTGAAGATCTCTTCTGGAACCGCAGCTCATCCATCTGGAACAATGATGGAGATGTGGCTACCTTAACGGATGCTTCAGGCAATATCGTCTCTCTCTATCCGGAGGAGTCCAAGGCGGATTAAATATTCTTTTATCTTTTTTCCCTCCATTTTTGCAGGATATTCATTTTTTTCATTTTCCTTCCGGCCTCTTCTCCTGGCAATCCATCAAATTCCTTATAATTACATCCTCTTCACATCTTCTGCCCATGCCTCAGAGCGCAAGTGGGAAATGCCATTCCTGCCTCCTCTTATCCGGTGTATTGAGATGAATCTTGAAGAGATGTCGGATATATTGAAGTCCTCCCTGGCAATTCGCGACAATATCGTTGGCGTAAGACTGTTTAAAAGCGAAGCGGAAATTCCCAAAGATATCGAGTCCGCGGAGAAGCCCATTCATTACTGCGGCATGATCCAGGGAGCGAGGCTCGAGGGAAAAAGCTTCCTGGCACGATCTGAATTTCACGGATGCAAGGGCGGAGCCTCGGGCCTGGGGCTGATGCAGTGCCCGGAGAACATCGCTTCCGGAACTTTGTACTTTGACAAGCTGCATAAGTGCGAGACCAAGGATATTGGCAGCAGCATCGCCGCCAATATGCCGCGCCTCCTTCCCGGCAGCACGATTGCTACCTACGTGGCTCCGCTGGACAAGATGGTCATGAACCCCGATGTGGTGATATTCGTGGGCAATCCGCTCAGCGCCCGGCGAATTGTGCAGGCGGTCATGTTCAAAGATGGAGGCCGGGCCACTTTCAATACCGCCGGAATTCAGTCCTTTTGCGTGGATGCCACGGCCTCGCCCTATCTCAAAGGAGAGGTGAACATCTCTTTAGGCTGCGATGGATCTGCGAAAAACTCCGGCCTGGAGGATGAGGTTGTCGTTGTGGGCATTCCCTTCGCGATGATGGAGAATATCTGCACCGTCCTCAAGACTCATTACCAGGGCTGGGACAAGTTCATGAGGAGCTGAGGCGGGGATTAATCATGTTTGAACGGATCTTGATTGCATCCGACGGCTCCAAGCATAGCGAGAAGGCCGCCGCGGCTGGAATCGAAATGGCCAGGCTCTACGGCTCGGCCGTTACAGTTCTTTTTGTCGTGGATATCGGCAAGGAGTATGGCCCTCTGGGGGATCTGGTCTCAAAGGTTGCCGACGACCTGATCGCAGGCATAAGAAGCAATCTGCAAAATCAGGGAGATGAGGCCACAAAAAGAGTAGAAGATATTGCAGAGAAGGCCGGCATTGCCGTGACCAGAAAGATTACGGAGGGCTATCCTGCCGAGGACATCATCCGCGTCGCAAAGGACGGCGATATGAACCTCATTGTCATGGGGGGAATCGGATCCACTGGCCTGGAAAGGTTTCTCCTGGGCAGCGTGGCCGATAAAGTGGTTCGAAGCTCCAGTATTCCTGTGCTGGTGGTGAAAAAGGAGTAGGCTTAATCTTCAGGACGGCTCGCTTGGCAGGCTCCACTTGAGAAGCACTCCTTCGTCCAGCCGTTCTGCAGAGCGTAGGGTCAGACTGGGAAAATGCTCTTTGAATCCCGGTCCATCCACCAGGGTGGGTGCAGTCTCTCCGCCGATGAGCATCGCCCCTATGTAGACATAAAGCTCGTCCACCAGGCCGAGCTTGAGCAGCGACCAGTTGAGCGTAGCTCCTCCTTCCACCATGAGACGCTTGACGCCCCTATCAAAAAGCCGGGAAAACAGCTCCGTCAGATCTACCCTCTCTTCCCCGCATACTATCATCTCACACTTTGAGGAGAGCTTATCCCGTCGTTCCTGCGGCGCAGAGCCGGTGACGGCCACGATGCATCTCTGTCCCAGTACCTTGGCAAAAGGTGGCGTTCTTGCCCGGCTGTCGGCAATAATGCGAAGCGGGTCTTCAGGCTGCCCTCTCTTTCGTCTGGCCTCGCGAGAGCTTCTTGACTTCACCCTCAGGCTGGGATCGTCCGCCAGCACCGTTCCCACTCCGACCAAGATCGCGTCGCTCTCTGCCCTGAGAAGGTCGACCCTGGCCAAGTCCATCTGACCGGAGATTCTCACCTGGCTATGTTCAAAGGAGCTTATCTTGCCGTCTGCGCTCATGGCGCTATTGATGAATACGAAGGGCCTGGTCAATGCTTCTCTCATTGGCAAAGAGGAGCTAAATAGCTTGCCGGCCCATTTTAATGATATGCCTCAAGCGCGCGAGATTCTGCTGCAAGGGACCATAATTTATGGAGATGATCTCACACCACAGGATGGCTACATCAGCATCCGGGATGGCATCATCCGGGAGTTTGGCTCAGAGCATGTAGACGCTGACTATGAGGGCATTGTCTGCCCGTGCTTCGTGAACGCACACGTCCATGTGGGCGACTCTGCCTTCAAGGACCCTCCATTTTTGCCGCTCTCTGAGCTGGTCGGTCCAGGTGGATTGAAGGCAAGAATGCTGGCCCAAGTGCCGCGCGCTGTTCTTCTGGAGGGCATGAGACGAAGCCTGCAACTGATGGCTTCGTCGGGTACCTGTGCGTTTGCCGATTTTCGGGAGGGGGGTGCCGAGGGTGTAAGCATACTGGAAGAGGCAGTGCGCGGTCTGCCTCTTCTTGCTAAAATCCTGGGACGGCCAGGCCCCGGCCAGATAAATATCCCGGAGAGCTGCTGGGGCCTGGGGATAAGCAGCACCCGGGACCATGGTCCTGACCAACTCCGTGCGGTAGTGGCTGCGGCTCGCCAAGCCGGCCAGGCGGTGGGAGTGCATGCCGGCGAAGCCGGTACTGACGATATCGGCGATGCTCTTGCTCTTCATCCGGATTTCCTGGTGCATATGAACCGGGCCGACGAGGCGGATCTGAGGGATGTGGCCCATTCCGGTCTTCCCGTCGTCGTCTGTCCCAGATCCAATCTGGTGACCGGCGTGGTTCTGCCCAATGTGAACCGGATGGTAAAGCTGGGCATTACAATTGCCGTTGGAACAGATAACGTTATGATGAACTCGCCGGACATCTTTGATGAGATGCATTTTATCAGTAAGGCTCTGCTGCATGACGATAGACAGGTATTTAAGATGTGCACGCTAAATGGTGCTAAAATAACAGGGCTTGATCAGAGGCTTGGGTCCATTCAAGAAGGAAAAGAGGCAAGGGTGATGGTTATCGATAAAAAATCCAATAATATGTGGGGGTCCATTGCCCCTCTTTCCAGCATTGTGAGAAGGGCCGGGCCGTCTGACATAATAGCTATCTTTTAGAGGTTAATCATGTTTGAGAAGATTCTAGTTGCAACCGATGGATCAGAGCACGGATACAATGCGGCCAAGGTGGCATTGGAGCTGGGAAAGATCTCCCGTGGAAAGGTCACTGCGATCTATGTGGCCGACACCAACAGGACGAGCCATCTGCCGGATGATATGTTGCTATTCAGTATCCGAGAGCTTCTGCTCAAAGAAGGAAAAGAGGCCTTGAAACAGGTGGAAACGCTGGCTAAGGACATGGGCGTTGCCTATGAGGGTGTTGTAGCTGAGGGAAGTCCGGGTAGCGAGATCATCAGCTATGCGCAGTCAGCAGACATGGATATTATTATCATGGGTGCTGTGGGGCGCACCGGTCTCGATAAGTTCCTGCTGGGCAGTGTAGCCGAAAAAGTGGTAAGAAGCTCCAAGATTCCAGTACTGACAATTCCGAGGGGGAGGACTTGAGCATTCTCGTCAGGGACGTAATGGTTCGGGATGTGGCTCATGTTGCCATCCCCGGCAGCAGGGACGATGTCTTGAAGACGCTGCAGGACTACAAGGTCTCCGGCGTTCCCGTGATTAAAAAAGACGAGGTAGTGGGCATGATAACCAGGACCGATCTGCTCCGCAATCGCGAAGAGGACCAGACGGCTCTGCTCATGACTCGTGATCCGGTCGTGATAACTCCTGACAAGAGCATAGTCGAGGCCTCAAGGTTGCTTATCAAGCACGATATAAGGCGGCTTCCTGTGGTGGAAGACAAAAAGCTGGTAGGCATCATTACCGTTGCCGATATCGTCCGGGTGGCCGCGGACCTGGGAATAGATGAGAGCATCGAATCCTATTTGGAGAAGGAGACCGTGGTTCTCTGGAGCGAGATGCCATTGGCTGTAGCCGGATCGATTATGGAGTTTGCCGCAGTTGAGGCCTGCCCCGTCATCGATAGCAGCCTCAAGCTGGCGGGCATGATCTCGGACCGCGACCTCATCAAGACCAGTGTCATCGAGGATACGGTCGAGAAGACGGATATGTCCGCCAATGATGGAGAGGACACCTGGATGTGGGACCGGGTCATGCAGACCATCAGCAAGTATTATACTGTTTCGCGGATCAAGCTGAAAAATATTCCTGTATCCGAGGCTATGGTGCCGCCTATAACTGCTTATAAAAAAGATGGGGTCGGTAAATGCGCGGCTATAATGCACAAGAACCGAATCGACCAGATGCCGGTGGTCACATCCAGCGGAAAGCTGATGGGGATGCTCCAGGACAAGGACATTCTGATGGCGCTGGTGGATTATAACCGCAATGTAGATGTGTGAAATGAATGGCTTTGCCTGGTAGAAATCGATAACTATTGTTTCTAGGGGATTTGGGGGTCTTAGGGGAAACCGAACGCATGGAGAGCATCCGGCCCCCTTCGTCCTCATGTTTCCAGTTCAATCATATCCATTAGAAAAACCCCATCTTCCAAAAGGCAAATAAACTTGCACACCATCTCCCAGTCGCATGTCACGCTTTCTCGTGGTTCTCGGCACCACCTCCCATTCCGGCAAAAGCACTCTTGTTGCTGCTCTCTGCCGCCTGCTCTCCGATCGAGGGCTTAGGGTCGCGCCCTTCAAGTCCCAGAACATGAGCCTCAACTCCTGGGTCACTCAAAACGGATCGGAGATAGGCATCGCCCAGGCGGTGCAGGCATGGGCGGCCAGGGCGGAGCCCAACGAGTTCATGAATCCCATCCTGCTCAAGCCCAAGGGCGACCGCACCTCTCAAGTCATCGTCCTGGGTAGACCCGTGGCCGACAAATCGGCAGAGGAGTACTATCGAGAGATCGACGGGCTCAAGGAGGTTGTGGACCGATCCCTGCAGGAGCTGGAGAAGGACTACGACTACATCGTAGTGGAAGGCGCGGGCGGTGCGGCAGAGATCAACCTTTTCGATCGGGACCTCGCCAATATCTACGTGGCCCGCTACCTGAACGCTCCAATAATCTTGGTCGGGGATATCGAGAGAGGGGGCGTCTTCGCCAGCCTTTTCGGCACGGTGCAACTTTTGCCCGAGGACATCCGGCCACTCGTTAAGGGCCTGGTGATTAACAAATTCCGGGGCGATCCAGCCATTTTGGGCAGTGGCCTGAAGGCGCTGGAAGAACTTACTGGCGTGAGCGTGCTGGGCGTCATGCCCTATCTCGACCTGGACCTACCCTCAGAGGACTCTGTCTCTTTGGGCGATAAAAAGGCCCGGACGTCGGCAGACGCGGTCGATATCGCCGTGATCAGGCTGCCGCGCATCAGCAACTTCACCGACTTTGAGACTTTGGAGCGGCAGGCGCATGTTCGATACGTGAATCTATCCGAGTCCCTGGGCCATCCGGACGCGGTTATCATTCCCGGCACCAAGAACACCATCTCAGACCTCTTAGAGATGCAGGAAAAGGGCATGGCCGATCAGATAAAATCTCTGTCGGACACTCCGGTTTTGGGCATTTGCGGTGGCTACCAGATGTTGGGCCGGGAGATCATCGATTGCGGTATTGAGGACACCGTGGGAACGGTGCCGGGGCTAGGTCTTCTGGATGCTGTGACCCGCTTCGACCTTTATGAGAAGAGGACGGTACAGGTGAAAAAGACTGTCACGGGTGGCGGCCCCATCCTTGGGCCGATCTGCGGCCAAATAGTCACGGGCTACGAGATTCACATGGGTGTGACCCGTCCCGAAGGGGAGGCGGCATTCGGAGATGATGGCGCTGTATCGGAGAGCGGAATTGTGATCGGCACCTATTTGCATGGCCTTTTCGAGAACGAGAACTTTTGCAATGCGTTTCTCGATTTTCTGCGCTGCCGCAAAAATCTCGGTCACGGTCAAGAATTGTCATCTAAGACCGAAATGGAGACGAGGAAGACGAAGGGAGATGGCTTTGCGAAGCTTGCTGCGGCGGTAGAGGCAAACTTGGATATGGCGAAGATCTGGCGGATGCTTGACCTGGATTCGCCTTGTGCTCTGTAAGGCACTAATATTATCCTTAGTATGTGCAAAGCCAATGACAATACCTTTTTTTAGCTTGCGGTATTCTTTCCAAGACTGATGAAACTGGGTGTGCTCTTCTCAGGCGGCAAGGACTCAGTTTTTGCCTGTCGTCTGGCCATGGAAAGAAATCAGGTAGCTTGCCTTATAACTCTGGTCTCGGAGAATCCTGACAGCTACATGTTCCACACGCCAAACATTCGCCGCACCGACCTGCAAGCGAAGGCCCTGGGCATCCCCTTGCTTACCTGGCCCACGCGCGGCATCAAAGAGGCGGAGCTGCAGGATCTGTCGGATGCCGTCGCCGCCGCCCGGGAGAGATACGGTGTCCGGGGAGTAGTCACCGGAGCCATCGAGTCCGTCTACCAGGCGGCGCGTGTGCAGAGGATCTGCTGCAACCAGGATCTTTGGTGCTATAATCCCCTCTGGCAGACAAATCAGATCGATTACCTCCGCAGGCTCTTAAAGGAAGACTTTTCCATCATCATCTCCGGAGTCTATGCCTATCCATTCGATGCATCCTGGCTGGGCGCAGAGTTGACGGAGGAACGCATCCAAATGCTGGAGCAACTCCTGCAAAAATACAAGATAAATCCATCAGGCGAAGGCGGGGAGCTGGAGACCTTCGTTCTGGACGGCCCATTCTTCCAGAAAAGAATCGAGATCCTGAAGGCATCTCAGAGCTATGCCAACTATAGGGGGCAGTTTGTCATAGAAGAGATGCAGCTGGTGGAGAAACCGGTGAGGACAATGAGTCTGGAAATGGACGGGAAAATTCCGTATAACGAAGGACAAATTTCAAAGGAAATCCTCCTGGTTGACCTGTGCTTTGAAAAAGACTCCCTATCCCGGCATGAATTTGTCTATCCCATTAGAGATACGCTGCAAAAATTGGGCTTTCTTTGCAACATTTTGCATTATACCGAGGTCAAGCCGCCGCATCTCGCCAACCACGATAAAATTATCCTCTGCGGAACGGCCCTGATGGACAATGTTTACGCCGAGCATTTAGAGCTCTTCTCCTGGATAATGGATTTCAAAAAGCCCATTTTAGGAATCTGCGCAGGCATGCAGGTCATCAGCGCCGTTTATGGCGGATCGATAGTACCAAATCGGGCAATCGGCCTGGAAGAGATAGAGGTCGTCAGGGATTCATCGCTGCTGGGCGAGCCACGGCAGATAGAAGTCTATCACCTTCATAACTATGCAGTGACATTGCCGGAGGGATTCCTGCAGCTGGCCGGAAGAATTGGTGCAGTCGAGGCTTTCAGGCACCGCACTCATCCCACTTACGGTATTATATTTCATCCTGAAGTGCGAAGCCGCTGGATATTGGAGCGTTTTGCCAATCTTTAGAATTGCCGGAAACTCGTTTCCTTCGAAACCGATTTATGTAATGAATTATCACTATTAGCGCGCTATGCAAGACTACTCCCTAAATCAGTTCTTGGCCCCAGCCAAGACACCACCCCTGGACATCGAGATATGCGATGTAACCCTTCGCGACGGTGAGCAGATGCCGGGTGTAGTCTTTCGCGCTGATGAAAAACTGGATATTGCTCTGCGGCTGGATGAGATCGGCGTCGAGGTTATAGAAGCCGGTTTTCCTGTCGTTTCCGCGGCCGAGATGAATGCCGTAAAAGAGGTCTGCAATCTGGGACTTGATGCCAAGATATCCGCTCTCTCCCGGTCCGTCAAGAAGGATGTCGATGCCGCCATTGAATGCGGTGTGGACATGGTTAGCGTCTTCATCGCTACCTCGGATCTTCATCTCAAGTACAAACTGCACATGAGCTGTCCTGAAGCGATTTCTTGCGCACTGCAGACTGTGGAATATGCCAAGGACCATGGCCTGATTGTGCGCTTTTCAGCCGAGGATGCTACGCGCACCGATTTCGAGATTTTAAAGAAGCTTTACAGGAAGGCAGAGGAGTACCACGCCGACTACATCAGCGTGGCCGATACCGTGGGGATCATGAATCCGCGCACGACATATTACATGATCAGCGAGCTGAAAAAAGTTGTGAAGATCCCCATCTGCATGCACTGTCACGATGACCTGGGAATGGCCCTGGCCAATACACTGGCCGGAGCGGAAGCAGGGGCAAAGCAGCTGCATACTACGGTAAACGGCATTGGTGAGCGGAGCGGCAATACGCCTTTAGAAGAGCTGCTGGTAACTTTGCGGCTGCATTACGACCTGAAATCTTACGATCTCACCAAGGTAAAAGATCTCTCCAAGCTGGTGGAGACCTACTCGGAGGTTCCTGTTGCCAGAAATAAGGCCGTGGTAGGCACGAATGCTTTTGCCCATGAATCGGGAATTCATGTGGCGGCCGTGCTGGAAGAGCCCAGAACCTATGAGCTCTACTCGCCGGAAATGGTGGGCGCTGCCCGGCACATAATCATAGGCAAGCACACTGGAGCCAAGGCCCTAAAATACATCACCCAGAGAATGGGCTACTACTTAAAGGACAAGGAGCTTGGCGATCTCTCGGAACGGGTGAAGATGTGCAGCGAGTTCAAGCATCCTATAAATTGCGAGGAGCTGCGCAAGTTGATCTTGAATATGGAGAACATAGAGGTCATCTATCCTGGGCCATAAGGCCGCCGGGACTCTTGTTTGGGTTTCGCAGCCAAAGCCAAAGGATTTATTGAGTGGTCTTATTTTATTTAAGCAATGGCAGGGATAATTGCCCTTGCCGGTCAGGTGGCATCAGTTGCGATTTTTCTCCTGGCAGAGCCTGTTATATCATGTTCATTCGATTGTCGGCAGACGATTGTGCAATATCTCTCCCGCCCGATTAACCTGCAAAAGTCAAGAAGACTTTAAATCCTGGCCGGGTCAAGACCCAGTTGGTAAATCTTGTGCTGTGAAATAATTAAAAGGGAATGCGATGTTCGACGATCTTAATATCCTAGTCACTGGCGGAACCGGATCTTTCGGCCGGAAGTTCACAGAGATAATGCTTCGCGAATATAGCCCACGCAGGTTGGTAATCTTTAGCAGAGGCGAACTCAAACAGCATGAGATGCGTCAGATTTTTCCCGATACGCCAGATTCTCCTGTGCGTTATTTCATTGGCGATGTAAGAGATAAAGAGCGCCTTAACAGAGCCTTTAACAAAATCGACGTAGTTATACATGCCGCCGCATTAAAGCAGGTTCCAGCCTGCGAATACAATCCATTCGAGGCGGTTCAGACCAATATCATCGGTGCCAAGAATGTGATAGATGCGGCCATCGATCGAGGGGTTTCGAAGGTCATGGCTATTAGCACAGATAAGGCCGTCAATCCCATCAATCTCTATGGCGCGACCAAGCTATGTGCCGAGAAGATGTTCATCCAGGCCAATGCTTATTCTGGAGTGGGCGGTCCCAAGTTTTCCGTATGCCGCTACGGAAATGTTGTCGGCAGTCGCGGCAGCGTCATGCCCCTCTTTAGGAAGCAACGTGAATGCGGCACCGTCACCATCACCGATGCTCGCATGACCAGGTTCTGGATCACCCTCAATCAGGGAGTTCGGTTTGTGATGCGCTGCACTGAGGATATGCATGGCGGCGAGATCTTTGTGCCCAAGATTCCAAGCTCCAAGATAATGGATCTGACAAAAGCCATAGCACCGGGTTGTGCCGTTAACTACATCGGCATAAGGGCCGGGGAGAAGCTGCATGAGGTTTTGGTCTCTGAAGACGAAGCCCGCCATGCTGTTGTGATGGACGACAAGTATGTGATCATGCCCGCTCATCCCTGGTGGAAGATGGAGAATTGGGCAGGCACCACAAAGATGGAAGAAGGCTCAAAATATTCCAGTGACACCAACGAGAAGTGGCTATCAGTCGAGGAGTTGAGACGGCTTGGCGAGGGCGAGGAGTGAAGAAGAACTGGCGGTCAATGGCGGAAAGCCGGTTCGTCCGACATTACTGCCATATGGGCACCAGATAATAGATAATGATGATATACAGGCAGTCGTCCGGGTTCTCCAGTCCGATTGGATCACCACCGGCCCTAAGGTCGCAGAGTTTGAAGAGACCTTTGCCGTCTACGTTGGAGCAAGACATGCGGTGAGCTTTAGCTCCGGTACCGCCGCACTGCATGCTGCCGCTTATGCAGCAGGCCTGAAGCCGGGTGACGAGGCAATCACCACGCCCATGACTTTTTGTGCAACATCCAATAGCATACTGTACCAAAGGGCAACTCCCGTTTTTGCTGATGTCTCCTCTGACACTCTGAACATAAATCCTGATGAGATAGAAAAACGCATAACTGATAAGACGAAAGCCATAATCCCCGTGGATTTTGCAGGACATCCTGCTGATCTGTTGGCAATTAATGAGATTGCCAGCGATAATGGCCTCACTGTCATCGAGGATGCCTGTCATGCACTTGGTGCCAAATACAACGAAAAGAAAGTCGGCAGCATCAGCGATCTGACCGTGTTCAGCTTTCATCCAGTAAAGCATATCACTACTGGCGAAGGGGGCATGGTTGT
Organism: Methanothrix sp.; assembly: GCA_049299735.1. Lineage (GTDB taxonomy): Archaea > Halobacteriota > Methanosarcinia > Methanotrichales > Methanotrichaceae > Methanothrix. Next base: position 72,568 of record JBAQXX010000049.1, read on the forward strand.
TACCGAAAGCCTGGAGATGGCAAATCGGATGCGTAGCTTCAGAAATCACGGAATTCTCAGCGACTTCCGACAGCGTGCATTGCAGGGTTCCTGGTATTACGAAATGGTTGATCTGGGATACAATTATCGTTTGACCGATATTCAGTGCTCACTGGGATTAAGCCAGCTTGGTAAGCTTGACAAATGGCTTTCCAGGAGACGAGCCATTGCCGCGATATATGATTCCTACTTTAAGGATTCTGCCTTTGTTAAGCCTCTGGGTGTTCGATCGGATGTGTCTCATGCTTATCACCTTTATGTGGTAAGAATAAATCTGGATCGTCTTGGCAAAGGAAGAGATGCGATCTTTGCAGCTTTGCGCGCAGAGGGCATTGGCGTGAATGTGCATTACATACCAGTCCATCTTCATCCTTTCTATCGCATGAATCTGGGTACTGGCCCAGGCATGTGCCCCGTGGCTGAGACTGCCTATGGTCAAATCTTGTCACTGCCGATGTTCTCAGGCATGAGCGATTCTGATGCACATGATGTTATTGATGCCGTGCAAAAGGTCACCGAGGTTTATGGTTTATGAGAGTCTCCTTCGTAGCCGAGGTCTCCAGCAATCACAATCAGGATATTGAACGATGCAAGAGCTTCATCGAGGCTGCGGCTAAAATCGGCTGCAGTGCGGTTAAGTTCCAGCTTTTTAAGGTTGATAAACTCTTTGCACCTGAAATTCTGTCGAAGAGCGATGAGCATCGTCGGCGCAAGCGTTGGGAATTGCCTGTTGAATTTCTTCCCATTATTGCAGCAAAATGTAAAGAGTGCGGCATTCAGTTCTCCTGCACTCCTTTCTATCTGGAGGCCGTGGATGAACTGCGGCCCTATATCGATTTTTATAAAATCGCATCTTATGAACTATTTCGAACTGATCTAATAACTGCCTGTGTCGATACAGGCAAACCGGTGGTGCTATCCACCGGCATGGCAACACTTGATGAGGTCAGGCGTGCTGTAGATAATATTCAACGTGCCGGATGCTCTGACTTTACCCTGCTGCATTGCGTCTCCGGTTATCCTACACCGGCAAAGGAATGCAACTTATCTGCCGTCGATACGTTACGAAAAAATTTTGCCTGTAATGTGGGCTGGTCCGACCATAGTGTCAATGCTGGGGTTATCTATAGAGCGGTATTTCGTTGGGGTGCGGAGATGATCGAGTTTCACCTCGATCTGGACGAGAAAGGAGCAGAATACCTCTCAGGACATTGCTGGCTGCCCCGGCAGATCGAGCCGGTAATAACGGGTATAAATGACGGCCTAATTGCAGATGGAAATGGCCTTAAAGTTCCGGCGGCGTGCGAGATTGCCGATCGGGATTGGCGGGCGGATCCGGTTGATGGGTTAAGGCCCCTTAGGACAATCAGAGAAAACTGGAGATGAAATCATTAATCCTATAGTTATTATTCAAGCCCGGATGGGATCAACACGTCTTCCCGGCAAGGTTCTAAGGCCAATTCTCGGCCGCCCAATGCTCTGGCATATTGTCATCCGGGTGGGTCGTGCTCCTGGAACCAGAGACGTAGTTGTGGCCACTTCATCATTGCCAAGGGATGCTCCTATCAGGGAGTTCTGCCAAAAAGAAGGCATTAAGCAGTTTTCAGGGAGCGAGAGCGACGTGCTCGATCGCTACTATCAGGCAGCAGTTCTATTTGGGGCTGATCCAATAATAAGAATTACAGGTGACTGTCCTTTGGTTGACCCCCAGGTTGTGGGAAACTTACTGGTGTTCTATGAATCGGGTCGTTATGATCATGTTGGAGTAGCCACCGGGGCGGGAGCAGTGTTCTTGGAGGGTGGGCGCTATCCCAATGGTCTGGATGCGGAATGCTTCAGCTTTAAGGCATTGGAGAAAGCATGGAACGAGGCTACTCTGCCAACCGATAGGGAGCACGTAACTCCATACATCTGGCGGCATCCTTCTCTGTTTAAATTAGGTGTCCTGAAATCCAAAATAGACTATTCGCATTTGCGTTTCTCCGTGGATTATGAGGCCGATTTTGAGCTGATATCTCAGATATATGGTGCTTTGTATAAAGGTGATGAGCCATTTTTATTGGATGATGTAATACGCTTTATCTCCGCTCATCCAAAGTTAGCAGGCATGAATAAAGGCTACATAGGCAAAGAGGGATATACGGATCTCTGGAAAAAAGATGGCCCTGTGAGCAAATAGGATGCTTGGTATCATTATCGGTGGCAAGGATGACTGCTATATCATCAATCCTGTTCAGATGTGATGGCTGGCCCGATATTGGATTTGGGCATGTGGTAAGATGCCTGGCTCTCGCCGATGAACTGCGGGACGTTCATGGATGCAAAGTAGCATTTGCCATGGTCAAAGCAACAGCCGGATGTTCAATGGCGAAATCCAGAGGCTATCAGGTCCTGACTGCGGATCGTGAGGCTCTGTCCCGAGATTATGCAGGGTGGCTGAGCACTTCAGTGGGCGAGGTTAAAGCCGAGGCGCTGATACTGGACATACGTGACGACTTGCCCATTAATGCAGTCAGTGCTTTAAATGAAAAGGGCATCGTCATTGCCACCATTGATGATCCAAGCGAAAGGCGTCTGCTGGCGGACCTGGCTTTCTATCCACCTGTGCCGCAGGTTTTGCGCATGGATTGGACCGGCTTTTCCGGCAAGTTATATTCTGGCTGGAAATGGGTGATTCTGAGGAGAGAGTTCTCTCATCCCATCCGGCGAGAGAGGCATGAGAATCCCGTGATCTTGGTCACTATGGGTGGGAGCGATCCATACGGCTTGACCCTCAAAGCAGTTAAGGCTCTGGATATGCTGGATGGGGATTTCGAGTCACTTGTGCTTCTAGGGCCTGGCTTTCTCCGCCAAGACGAATTGAATGGCATAGTCTCCAAGGCGCGCCACAAATTTCATTTGCTCTCTGGCGTCAAGAATATTCCGGATCTGATGTCTCAGGCAGATATCGCCCTGGGATCATTTGGAGTCACAGCCTATGAGCTGGCTGCCATGGGCGTGCCGGGAATTTTCATGTGCTTGACGCAGGATCATGTCGAATCTGCGTCGTTCTTCGTGGAGTCTGGGATGGGGGAATGCGTTGGACTGCATGATCATGTCTCTGCAGAGATGCTGAGTTCGGCCATCCGTCGATTGATGAAGAACCGGTCCCGATGGGAGGAGATGTCAACGGCTTGCACGAAGCATGTAGATGGGCGGGGCGCCAGACGAGTGGCGGATAAAATTATAGGGAGGATTGCCAACGGCGACTAAGCAATGGGAGGGCCATCACGGATCTATTACCGATTCTGTGAGAGGATTTGACGTTATTGAGTGCGAAGTATGCGGTTTTAAGCACATTGTCCCCATACCATTACCTAACGAGCTGAACTCAGTGTATCGCCAGGAATACTATACCAAGGAAAAGCCGCTTTATATCGAGAGAGCAATTGAGGACTCGGATTGGTGGAACCTGGTATATCAAGAACGCTATGATGCCTTCGAGGAATTGCTTTCTTCAGGGAGGCGTTCCATCCTCGATGTTGGCTCTGGCCCTGGGTTCTTTTTGCTGCATGGCAAGCAACGAGGCTGGAAGACACTTGGCATTGAACCTTCTGCTCAGGCCGCAGAATACAGTCGCAGATCTGGTCTGAACATCGTGGAGGATTTTCTCTGCGATAAAACGGCAAAGGATATCGGCACATTCGATGTGGTGCATATGAGCGAGGTGCTGGAGCACATACCCGATCCGGCGGGATTGATGCGCCTGGCATATGATCTCATAAACCCCGGGGGATTGGTATGTGTGGTTGTGCCCAATGACTACAGTCCATTTCAGCAGGCACTGAGGGCCGGCTGCAATTATCAGCCCTGGTGGATCGCGCCGCCGCATCATATTAATCATTTCGATTTCCAGTCGCTCGGAAAATTGTTCGCGAGAACTCATTTCGATGTCCTGATCAGCGAGGCGACCTTCCCCATAGATATGTTCCTTCTCATGGGTGATAATTATGTGGGAAATGACTCCATGGGGAGGCAATGTCATGGCAAGAGGAAGACGTTTGAGCTGAATTTGGCCAGGTCCGGTTTGAAAAACTTGAGACGCGATTTATATCGGAAATTGGCGGATATTGGTATTGGTCGAGAGGTTTTGATGATCGGCAGAAAGGTTGAAACACAATGAGATACATTGCGGTAATTCAGGCAAATTATACCGATCTTCTGCCAGGGGATGTGGACCCCGGTCATTACTGTATTCATGCTTTGAAAAGGAGCAAGCATATCAAGAGGATAGCAATTGCAGCTCCGGACACGCCAGAAAATTACATATTCATGGAACTTGCCAAATTATGGGGCATAGACTGCTTTTTGGGCTATGAACTTGATGTAGTCAAGAGGATAATTCACGCAGCCGAGAGTGCTGGCGCAGATAAGGATTGTATAATCGCCAGAGTCCTTCTCAATCGCTTCTATCTCGATATAGAGATGATTGACAAAATATTTGATCTCATCGACGAAAAAGAATGTGACTATGTAATGCTACCTTATGACTTTGACATCAATTTCGGTGCAGATGTATTGACGCTGGATTGTCTCAGAAGAGTTGATTTAGCACTAAAAGATAGTTCTACAGATAATCAGAGATTCAGGCCGTGGCTCTTCATCGAAGAGCATACAGACTCTTTCAGGACGGTAATCTATGACAATGTGCCTTCATATCCACTCAAGCGACTGGAGGAGATTCGTTCCAGTGAACTCTTCTCCGAAAGGAATTGCGGTACCTTCTCCCATTTTACATACAGATTTATTGAGAAGTTTCTAAACCGGGACGATGTTGTCTTGGATATTGCGTGTGGTACGGGTGAGGGGTCTGATATATTGGCTCAGAGATGCTCCGAGGTCATTGGCGCGGATCTGTCGGCAGATTCCATCCAGAAAGCCATAGCAACGTATGAACTGCCGAATTTGAAGTTTGATGTGCAAGATGGCTGCAACATGACCTATCCGAGCGACCGCTTCAGTGCAATCGTATGTATGAATACCCTTGAGCACGTCGAGGATGATCGACTACTTCTTGAAAATTGTCATCGTGTACTCAGAGATGGCGGCCTGCTTATTTTGGAAGTACCTCTCCTGAGGCGAAAGCCATTTAACTTTCCTTTGATCTCATCTCATTTGAGAGAGTATGACAAAGACGATCTGATAAATTTAATCTCCTTGTGCGGATTTAAAGTCAAGCACTCGTTCGGAATGAACCGTGGTCAATATGTGGAATGGAGAAGAGCACGCGAATCGGCTTTAATTGTAGCATGTCGAAAGAATCCCTGAGCTCTTTAGCTTAACTATGGCGCAATATACTAGTGAAAATGCTTCTCTAAGCGGCCTTGTAGCTATGGTGACCGGCTCCAGTCGTGGAATCGGAAGAGCGATAGCACTGGCGTTTGCCAGGTCAGGCGCAAATCTGGCGGTAGCTTATAACCAAAATGCTGACCGTGCCGAGGTTGTTTCAGCAGAGATACGCTCTTTAGGCGGCAATGCGATTGTACTGCAATTGGATGTATCCGCCAGAGCCAGCATAAGGAGAGCGATAGAGGATACAGTTGATGCTTTTGGGCATATAGATATTCTAGTTAATAATGCAGGAATCCTCCAGCAGAAACCATTTTTGGAGATAACCGACGAAGACTGGCACAGGATCATCGATGTCAATTTGAAAGGCCCGTTCATATGTGCTCAAGAGATATTTCCCATAATGCAAAGGCAAGGGCATGGTAGGATAATCAATATAGCCTCTTCGGGCGGGCAGCTTGGTGGGCCTCTGGCTGTACATTATTCTGCGAGCAAAGCAGGCATAATCAGCTTAACGAAATCACTGGCAAGGATCGGCGCGCCCCACATCTTAGTGAATTGCATATCACCGGGGCTCATCGATACGGATATGACTCAGAATGAGATCAGCTCTCGGGAAGGAATGGAAAAGATCCGCCAGATTCCCCTGATTCGTCCGGGATCGGCAGAAGAGGTCGCGAAAGCGGCCGTCTTTTTGGCATCTGATCAATCTTCCTACATTACAGGCCAAACCATAAATGTTAACGGCGGCCTGTATATGGGCTAATGAGGTTATTATGCTAGGTTCTGAAGCTATAATCGATTCTCTTGTTCGTCATTGTGTGTCACGAATATACATCTATCCTGGGGGGACTATAGCTCCTCTTCTTGATGCGGCCAAAAAGCAGGGCATCGAAATATTCTGTGGCCGTCATGAACAGGGGGCCGGATATGCTGCTCTAGCTGCGGCACGCCTTAGCGGGAAGCCACAGGTGGTTATGGTCACTTCCGGACCGGGAGTGACAAACATAGTAACAACGGTGGCAGATGCGTATTTCGATTCCACTCCGCTCATAGTGCTGACCGGACAGGTTGGCACTAAGGACATGCGAGGCGGTTTGCCTTTGCGTCAGCGCGGCTTTCAGGAAGTAGACACCATCGCACTGATGAAACCGATATCAAAGGCTCAATTCCTGCCAAAGTCTCCCGGCGATCTGCCGGATATGATGGAGGCAGCGTTTAATGTGGCTTCAGAGGGCAGACCCGGTCCGGTAGTCGTCGACCTTCCCATGAACATCCAAAATGGCGAGATTGAGGTGTCATTCGGAAGCGTCGTTGCAGGTGAAAAGACGTTACCAAAGCCGGACATGCACCTAATCGATCAAGCAGTCGAATGGTTGTGCTCATCTCGTCGTCCCGTGATCATAGCAGGTCAGGGGGTAATTCTTTCCCAGGCCCAAAGCGAGCTTCGTCGATTTGCAGAAGGCTGCAAAATCCCGGTATCTCAGAGCATTCTGGCCCTGGGTGCCTTTCCAACCAGCTCCGCGCTAGCCCTCGGTTTTCATGGCCATACCGGCAATCAGTACGCCAATCGAGCCATTCATGAGGCGGATCTGGTCATAGCCATTGGATCACGGCTTGATCTGCGCCAGGTAGGTTCGCGTTCAGATGCTTTTGTGCCCCATGGGCGCGTGATCCGAATTGACATCGATCAGTCTGAGATTGACCACTCACGAGTCAGGTCGGATCTGGTGATACTCTCCGATGCAAAAAGCGCCTTATCAGAGCTGAATAGCCGATTGGGCGGATGCGTATTGCCGGATCGGTCCGAATGGCTTGGCACGATCGGTTTGTGGCGTCATCAATTTCCCCTCAGATATGATTGCTCCGGTCTTCTCAAACCTCAGTATATCATCGCTACGGCGAATCGCCTGACCATGGGCAGGCAGGTCATATGTACTTCCGGAGTGGGATCTCATCAGCAATGGACTGCTCGCCACTTTGATTTTGACTACCCTAATCGCATCTGGTTGACCTCAGGAGGACACGGGGCAATGGGATTTGACCTGCCCGCTGCGATCGGAGCGCAATTGAACCGACCGGATGCCTTGGTGTTGTGTTTTGTTGGTGACGGCTCTTTTCAGATGAATATTCAAGAACTGGCGACCATAGCCGAGCTGCATCTCCCTATCAAGATTATTGTCCTTGACAACCATCGTTTGGGCATTGTATCCCAGTTCCAGAAACTCAACTGGGACTGCGATCCGTCCTGCGGCAATAAGTGGAATCCAAACTTCGCGGAAATTGCCCGTGCCTACGGGATTCATAGCATCTCAATCAAATTTATGGATGAAGTTGAAAAGTGCCTGAGCGAGGCACTCGCCCATGATGGGCCGGTCTTAGTGCATTGTATCATTGATCCGAGCGAGGATGTTGTTCCAATGCTCCTGGCTAACCAGACCATGGATAGGATGTGGCCTTATGAGTAAGACATTATTGATTATAAGCGGCGGTATCGAGGCCATTCCGGGAATCAGGCTGGCCAAGAAAATGGGTTTGCATGTGGTAGTCAGCGATATCAATCCGAAAGCTCCCGGCTTTGCTTTAGCTGATGACTGCATCGTTGCCAGCACATATGATGTAGATGAAACCATCGCCGCAGCTGAAAAATACGATCATTCTGTTCGCAGGATTGACGGCGTCATCTGCGTTGCCGCAGATGTTCCCCTGACTGTGGCCAGTGTTGCCTCTGCACTGGGATTGAGTGGGATTCCAGTTCGATCTGCATCGTTGGCTGCAAATAAGATGGCCATGAAAGAGTGCTTCTTTGATGCGGGCATTCCTATGCCATGGTTCAGTCTGGTGAGATCGGTCGAGCATCTTATGCAGATAGTTGCAGACAAAGGCTATCCTTTGGTTATAAAGCCCACAGACAGCAGAGGGGCTCGCGGCGTATTGCGCCTGACGGAGGGAATCGACCTAGAATGGGCTTTTTGGCACTCCATGCAGTTTTCTCCCAGTTCGCAGGTGATGGTGGAAGAATACCTCGACGGTCCACAGATAAGTACCGAATCAATGATACTGGACGGGCAGGGGATAACGCCTGGATTTATCGATCGGAATTATGAATTCCTAGATCGTTTTGCGCCCTATATCATTGAAAACGGCGGCCAACAGCCGTCTCATCTCAATGATCTGGATCGAGAATCTGTCAGCCGTGTTGCAGAGATGTCCGGAAGAGCAATGGGCATAAAGAATGGCGTGGTAAAGGGAGATATGGTTTTCACTCCGGATGGGCCAAAGGTCATAGAGGTTGCAGCTCGCCTTTCCGGTGGCTGGATGTCCACGGATCAAATACCTCTGGGGACCGGAGTGGATTTAGTGGGATCGGCTATCCGGCTTGCCCTTGGGGAGGAAGTTGATCCGGAGGATCTGGTCCCACGTCACCGAAATGGTGTGGCCATCAGATATTTCTTTCCAGAACCTGGCATCGTAACGGACATCAGCAACTTAAACGAGTTTCAGGGCATGTCTTGGGTCCATAAGCTCTATATGTTTGCAAATATCGGGGATGTCATTGAGCCCGTTACAAATCATACCAAGAGAGCTGGCTTTGTGATAACTACCGAAAAAACAGCCGAGAAGGCCGTTGAGCTGGCTCAAAGGGTAACGAATGGTGTAAAGATCAGGACGGCTGCAAAGAATGGCTAAATTGAAACTGTATACCGCCTTTCACCTCAATCTGGCCTATTCTTCCATCGAAGAGGAACAGCGTTCTGAGGTCATACGAAATTGTTACTGGCCGCTGCTGCGCATAGCCCGGAAGCTGGATCTGCCTATCGGCATAGAGGCGCCAGGATACACTCTGGAGGCAGTGGAGGCAATTGATCCTTCCTGGATATCCGAGTTGACAAGGCTCACGAAAGACGGCAATTGCGAGTTCATAGGCAGTGGATACTCCCAGCTCATCGGTCCGATAGTCCCACCGCAGGTCAATGCTGCAAACCTGCGCATAGGCAATCAGGTTTATGAGAAGATGCTGGGCTTTCGGCCGCGCGTGGCTCTCATCAACGAACAGGCCTACTCCTCGGGCCTCATATCCCATTATCTGGATGCAGGTTATAACGCAATTCTCATGGACTGGGATAATCCGGCTAGCTGTCATCTGGAGTGGCCTCCAGAATATCGTTATCTGCCTCAGTTTGCATCCAGTCAGGATGGCAAGTCAATTCCTCTGATCTGGACCAATTCCATAGCATTCCAGGAGTTTCAGCGGTATGCTCATGGTGAGCTGGAATTGACTGAGTACCTGGGCTACCTGTCTAAACATCTGGGCGATTCCGACAGGGTATTTCCAATTTACTGCAACGATATAGAGATCTTCAACTTTCGTCCGGGAAGATATCATACGGAAGCTGTCTTGAAAGAGGATGAATGGGCCCGGATTGAGGACGTCTTTAGGGTTATACTCTCGGATGGGCGGTTCCAGTTTATAACGCCCTCACAATCCTTGAGACTGATCGACCGGCCATCTGCAGGAAATAGGCTGCATCTGGAATCTTCCAGACAGCCAATACCGGTAAAGAAGCAGAGCAAATACAATATTACAAGGTGGTCTGTTACCGGAAGAAATGATCTGGGCATCAATACAGAATGCTGGCGAATTTATCGAGCGCTGGCATCCGGTCCATCCGTCAGTGAAGATAGATGGCGCGAGCTATGCTATTTATGGAGCAGCGATTTTAGAACTCATATAACAGACAAACGCTGGTCTGCCTATAAAAAACGCTTGAATGATTTTGGGAATGCGGTGATGGCTTGCAGGCCGGACAGGACATCCGTCGCCAAGAAACCAGTCAGCCAAAATGCACCAGAGTCCTGCACTTGTGCTCAAATAGGCCGCTATTTTGTAGTGGAGACCGAATTTTTAAGGGTTAAATTGAACCTCGCCAAAGGGGCCTCAATAGAGTCTTTATGGTTTAAAGGAGTGTCAGGTGAGCCTTTATGCGGGACCTTGCACCATGGTTATTACGATGATATTAATTGGGGGGCCGATTATTATACGGGTCACTTAATCCTGGAATCTCCCGGCCAATCAAAAATTACAGATCTAAATCCCGCAAATCCTTGCATTGAGTATCTTAGCGATCGCATGAGAATTTGTAGCGTAATATCGACTTCAGCAGGTCCCATCAAAAAGTGCATAGATATTTATTATGGCACTCCTGTGTTGGGATTAAATTACCTTCTGGATTGGGAAAGAATGCCCATTGGCTCTCTGAGAGTTGGCAATATTACTCTAAATCCTGAGGCTTTCGAGCATAGGACGTTGTTCTATCGCACTCACAATGGCGGCTATAGCAAAGAGTCGTTTCCCCTCCAGGTGGAAGATGTCGATCACGGCAAATCGGTATCGCTGCTTGTTTCAGCTACCAATGGCATCGGCGTCACTGGTGGGATCGTGGAATTGGGTGATGCCTACAAGCAGCTCTCGATCAGAGTGGATATGGTTTCGTCGTCTCCAATTGGTCTGATTACCTGCAAGAGTGTAGGTGATAGTTACTTCTGCAGGTTGGCCTTGTCTTTGTTTGAAGTTGATGAGACTTGCAAGCATCGTGATAACGCCTCCCGGTTTGAGTGTTCTGTGGGCATATTGCTGTCCGGTTCTATTGCCGTTTGATGACTGATGTGATGAGTTTAATCTCCTCTTTTGTAATGAGTTTCATAGGTATAATCGATACAATGTAAATCACAACTGCTATGCCTATGGTGAATATTATTTTTAGGAGCCCTTCTGGTTGAATGTTACTTATGGCTGCAGACATAATTAGAGATGCGATTATAATTTTTGCTATGGACGTATAATCTATCTCAAAATCAAAATATTTAAATGCAAAATATATCCCGAAAGCATACCCGGTTATAGATGCTGTCAATGTGGCAATAGCCGCACCTATTATTCCCATCCGGGGGACCAGAGCCAGGTTCAAGCCTATATTAATCGTTGCGATCAATATCCAGTTAATCATATCAATATGGGTCTTCTTGCGAAGATAGCATGCAAACCCTAAGCTCACGCCCCCAAAGCCCATTATCAAATAGCTGAGCGCTGAGAAGGGTACTACTAGATAGCTATTCTCGGCCATCTCTGGGGTGGCTATCAGGGTCAGAATCTGCTTTGATAATATCGACAATCCAAAAAACGCAGGTATTGCGAATAATAAGTAATATTTAATCGAGTATTTAAATAATTCTTTTAACATATATATCTTATTCTCTTCGAAATACTTCGCAACTAAGGAAACGAGAACGAAGTTGATCGGAGTCATAAACATTTGAATCATTGCACCCAGGTTGTATGCCGGGTTATAGTAAGCTACATAGGTCAAGCCCATAAATATCTCAATTATATATCGATCACTGGAATTAATTATCCAGGACGATAAATTTGAAGGTATTGTCGGCAGGCTGAATTTCAAGTAATCTCTTGTTCTGGAAAACCTGGGAATTCCTGTTCCCAATGGTAGCACAACCATAATCATTATGATCAACAAAAATATCGATCTTACTACCAGAATAGAGAGTGCTATGTATGTCATTGCGTAGCCATTGAATGCAATAATCGTAATAATGGCGATCTCGATATAGGTTTTTAATAATCCGTAAACCACGTATTTCTTAATCTCTTGAAATACTCGAAACATGTTGTAGAGGGCATTTCCAACGCAATCTATTGGGATAATCGCCGCAAGAATTATAACGAGATATGTATTATTACCAAACAGGACCTCAGCCAGGCGGTCTGAAAACGCCATGATGATCGATGATATAAGGATACTGAATGCTGCAATCAATGCGATTGAAGAAAAGAGGTCCTCTTGAATCTGCTTCTTATCTTTTACGCTGGATAGGAACCTGACCATAGCATAAGGGAGGCCAAGTGTAGCAAAACTCATTATTAATGATATAGTTACCGTGAATTGAACATACAGTCCGTAGTCTTGGACGCCCAGCATCCTGGTTATTATGGGGATAATCAATATGCCACTAAAGCTAGTGAGCATATTGGCCAGACCTACAATTGCAACATCACTTAATATCTTCTTATAGATTCGCTGAGGTATTGCAATATCTCCTGGCCCAGTTCATGCACATATTAAAAAAATGCTGCTAAACTATCTGCTTTGTCCAATCTAAATATTTCGCAAGTCCGCTATCCAAATCGACTCTGGGAGTCCAATTCAGATATTTTTTGGCACCCGATACATCAGCTCTGGTGAATCTTGCATCTCCTTTCTGTTTTTCTTCGTATCTTATAATAGCATCCATCCCTATTATATGGGATATCTTCTCGATCAGCATATTGACACTAATTTCGCTGCTGCCACCTATATTAAAAACTCTTCCCACTATGGTTTTCTCTGCGGCTGCTAAATTTGCCTCAACAACATCGGATACATATGTAAAATCTCTCATCTGGGTCCCGTCGTCATAAATGGTGATCTCTTTCTTGTTTAGTATGGCGTTTACGAATTTATGTATTGCCATATCCGGCCTCTGTCTGGGCCCATAAACGGTAAAATATCTGAGAGAAATCAGTGGAATATCGTAATTCTTCCAATACAGATAGCATAAATTCTCTCCTGCCAATTTCGTGACGCCGTATGGAGATAGAGGCCTTAATGGGCTGTCTTCCCTCATAGGTAATTGTACATCACCATAAACAGATGAAGACGATGCATAAACCAGTTTCTTAATATTTTTATTCTTATAAAATTCCAATATCCTTTGTGTAGATTCAATATTATCTTTAATATATATATCAAAGCTTTTGCCCCAGGATGCTCTTACGCCTGCTTGTGCAGCCAGGTGGAATACATAATCTACCTCTGGGAACTCACTCATATTCAATATATCTTCTTGTATCAGTTTGAAGTTCCGGTTTTTCAGGGCTTCTGATATATTTCTCTCTTTAATCGATTTGGGATAATAGTCGGTATAGCAATCAATTCCTATTACCTCATGTCCCTTCTCTAACAGTTTATCCACCAGATTACTGCCTATGAACCCTGCGCACCCTGTGACTAATGCCTTCATATGTAGCTCATCTCATTGACTGATTCTGGCTTAAATGCGTGTATTCTTGATATACCATTCATTTGCAAGCATCAGATCTGTGGAAGTGCCTACATCTATATGGATTCCATCGATTTTTTTAAATATAATCTTTTTATTTTCTGATATCATTACATTAATTGAGTCTGTAAGCTGAAATTCATCTTTGTAGCCTGGTTTTGTCTTTCTGATGGCGCCAAAGATTTCTTTCTCAAAGATATAAATCCCAATTGATCCTAAATTGCTTGCTGCGCTTTCTATTGACGGTTTTTCGATGATATTTAAAATTTTATTGCCGTCCGGGGTTATTATGCCATGTCTTGTAACATCTTTTACGTTACCAACCCCCAATGTTGCGTCGGCCTGTTCTGTGATGTGATAATCTATTAGCTCTTTAAGAAATGCTTTAGGATAAAAGAAGTTGTCACCCAGAACAACGGCGAATCTGCCATCTATTACATGTTCTCCTGAGAGTATGGCATTGGCTAGTCCCAGTCGTTCATCTTGGACCACGTAGGTTAACCTTACTCCAAAGCGCTTGCCCGATCCCAAGTAATCTGAAATACCATGCTTATGCGGACTGACCACTATCGCAATATCTCTTATTCCAGCAAGCTTCATGGATTCTACTACATGCTCAATTACCGCCTTATCTCCCACTGGCAGAAGCTCCTTTGGGATCGCATTAGTAAATGGACCCAATCGTGTGCCTGACCCTGCGGCGGGTATTATTCCTTGAGTTACCAGCATAGGCCCTCCACATCTCTGCATGGTGATATCCTTCTGCCCTCTATGATCACCTTTGATTTCATGAGGTTGAATTCCTCATCTAATTTAGAGAATTCCGGCCACTCAGTCATTATAATGCATCCATCCGCATTTCTCAATGCATCCTGTGCATTGGAATAGCATTTAAGGCCCGGGACCTCCCGGCAAGCATTGCTGCTGGCGAGAGGATCATAAGCTCTTACTATCGCACCAGCTCTCTCCAGCTCTCTTATAACTGATATCGCTCTTGATCCGCGTATATCGTCTGTGTCTTTCTTGAACGCTAGGCCCAATACTGCAATGCTCTTGCCGTGGATGTCCCCCAATCTTTTATATAACAATTCTATAATTATCTTTGGTTGTTGCTCGTTTACTTTCATGACCGATTTAAGCAATGAGGGATCATATCCCAGCTTTTCAGCCACTCTTATCAGTGAAGCTACATCCTTTGGGAAGCAACTGCCACCAAAGCCCGCGCCGGCATCCAGGAAATATGGATTGATTCGATGATCCATGCCTACGCCTTTCATTACGCTATAAACATCGATACCTAATCTTTTGCAGATATTTCCTATCTCATTTGAGAACGATATTTTTGTCGCAAGCATGGCATTTGATGCGTATTTTATCATTTCAGCTTCTATAATCTCCGTTCTGATGATGGGTGCATCAAACTCTTTATATATTGACTCTATCAAAATTCCGGTGCGTGCCTCGTTGCATCCGATGACGGTCCTGTCGGGATGCATAAAATCTTCAATGGCATGCCCCTCCCGCAAAAATTCGGGATTCATAGCGAATCCTATGTCGGATTTGTCGGAATATTTTGCAACCTCTTGCATCACGAGGGTTTCTGTTGTGCCTGGCGGGACTGTGCTTTTTACGACGACCGCGTGATATCTCTTTGAACCCTTAATTGCTTCACCAATAGATCTGCTGGCAGAAGCTACCATAGTGAGATCCGTGTCGCCATTCGGCATAGGTGGGGTACCTACACAAATGAAAATGACATCTGATTCGCGAATGCCATCATAACAGGTCGTGGCTATAAGGTTCTTGCCTATATGGTCGGACATAAGTCCCTCCAATCCAGGTTCATATGCGGGAGATCTGCCCGAATTTATCACATCCACTTTGGACGAATCCGATTCTATGAGCCTAATAAAATGGCCCCTTTTGGCAAAACATGCGGACAATATTAAGCCAACATACCCCCCACCTATGACAGACATCCTCATTGAATCTCACCTAATTGGGCGCAATTTAATCAATATTACGATAATCTATAAATGCTTTCCTTAGCATGGGCCGATCATATTAATATATCAGATCTGGTTTCGCCACCGATCTGGATAGACCTTTCGGAATTTTGCAGTCCTTTTCATTTTGCAGGATGATCATTTATATTAGATATTAAATCTTTTATAAATGCTGCAACTCTGTAGCCCGACCTTCCATCCATATTGTATAAGTACTTTTTAATATATTCTTCTCGTTGGCTGCGCAGAGAGTCATCATTCTCCAATAGCTTCTTAACAGCAATAGGTAATTCTTTTTCATCGTAGACTCCCAGCGCAATTCCTTCCTTCACATAATCGATCACATCTTGCTCTCCAGTTAAATTGAGAACAATGATTGGCTTGTTTAGCGCTGCAGCTTCCATTGCGGTAGTTGAAGCTCTAGTTATTATTAGGTCACACGCACTTAACAATTTATATAAATCTATATCCTTTGATAATACAACATTTTTGCGCTGGGTCAACGGACTGTATATAGATAGATCTGTCTCGATGGGGTGGGGCTTAATGAAAAGATTTATTGGTATACTATCCAATAAATATAAAAAGCATTCGGTGTCCTTCATATTCTCTGTAACAGAACGGGCGGGTTGGCTTGTCCAAACGACCAATGGATGCTTTAAATTTTTCTCTGCTAAAAATTTATCGCTATCTAATGATTTAGAGATTTCATAAAGATAGTCGTAACGGGGTTGACCTGTGACAACCAATGATTTTTCCGGATAATTACTATTGTTGATCAGTATCTCACGATATGCCGGTCCATACAATAGTGTATGTCTGGGCAGTGGTCTGGAATTGACTGCATCATTGATTGAATTCGTTTCCGATTTGCTGAAAATATATCCCTCG
This sequence comes from Methanothrix sp., assembly GCA_049299735.1. Lineage (GTDB taxonomy): Archaea > Halobacteriota > Methanosarcinia > Methanotrichales > Methanotrichaceae > Methanothrix. The sequence continues at coordinate 88,947 of JBAQXX010000049.1, forward strand.
TGTCTGGGGGTTATTATTCCGTGTTGCAGTGCAATAGTCTGCAGATTTTCTTTATTTCCAGCGGCAACTGCTGCCCTCCCCATCTTGCAGTATTCGCACGATGTCAGTACAACATTCGGCTTAATTAAATCGAGTGCATTTATAACTGATAATATCTCGGAGATTAAAAATAGCGACGTTCCTATATGGTTTTTTAGCATGTTCAGGAAAAAAGCATCTCTATTTTCGCTAAATTTTGCAGCGGATAGACTGCGATTAACCATCTTGAAGATCTTCGCAGACTGCAAAATGCTTTTCCAGGTGGCATAAGCATTCAATGGTATCCATTTTCCAGGAGCATATTTTCGTTTGCTCCAGCGAGTTTTTACATAATTCCGAAGGGATTCGTTGTTATATTCAAGACCGACGTAATCGATATTGCACTCTTCCAATACTTTTTGAATATTATCGAATATTCCGTCCTTTTGAACATCTTTTGTGACATTGTATCGAGTCCAATGGTTGGTATAAGAGGCAATGACTAGCGGTGATTTTTTGTCCGTGTTATATATTCTGGAAATGACCATGTCTGCAAAGAAGTTCAGCCCGGTATGAATATACTCTCCATAAGTTTTTATCGATGATATTGAGCGAGACTTCTTAGAGGCAACTTCGATAAGCTTATATCTTCCTGAGCAGAAGTCCTTGACTGCGGACAACAGAATTGAATCATTTATATCATATAATACTGAGGAAAATTCCTTTTTATTGAAGAAACTCTGGAACTGATCAATATAGCGAAGATATTGGATATAATTGAGTCTCATGGCGATTTCGTAAAACCACCAGAGAGAGATACCCTCAAAGGATATCATCTCTTTAATGGTCTTGCCATTGAATCTATTATCTGAGAATTGAGACAGATCATAAACTGCCTTAGAAAAATGATCTGAGTTGAAAGAAAGACTATTTGCATATGTGTAATTCTGGTTATTGGATTTTTCCTTATCCCAATAGTTGCAGGAGACATAATAGATGTCATCTCGCTGCGTTTCGATCTGGTGATCATAAATAAGAACCTTCATTTCGCACCCCGCGTTGTTTAAAATTTTGCGTTTCGTTCTCCTCTATTGGACGTCAATCCACGAAGGTTCTCAGCCATAGCTCAACATTAATTATCCTCCATAGTACATCCATGTGGTCCTTTTTGAACTTGGTTCCGCTTCCCAAGTTCTCATCCAAGAGATTTACGACCTCTTCTTGTTTCCAGTATTTTCTGGACCTAAACATGTCTGAGTTCAATATTTCTCGTTCCATATCTGCGAAGTCCGGAGCCATTAGCCAATCACCATCTGGAGTGGCGAAGCCGATCTTGTCTTTTCGCTCCAGTATCCTATCAGAGACGAGGCCCTTTAGCGCTTTTCTCAGTATATACTTGGTCGTTCCCTCTCGTATCTTGTAGCTTGATGGAAGTGACATGGCCAGTTCCACCAACCGGTAATCGAGAAAGGGCACCCTGGATTCAATAGACCAGCGCATGGAGTTTTTATCCTCGTATCTTAGGAGTTGCGGTATGCTATACCCGGTCAAATCGCTATACAAAGCTCTATTCAGATCGAAACCTCTATCCAATAGGGGATTGGAGAGTTCAAATCTTTCAAATCCCTTCAAATGTTTCATTTTGCGAAGCCAAAGGTTCTTAAGAAATCCCTGGGAAAAACCGAGGCTGCTGAGGATTGTCATTGCTGGAAAGAGGATCATATCATTGATCTTATTCTTCATGGCTCTTGATGTTTTCTTGGCCTCACTTAATCGCAGACTGAGCAAAGACTCAAAAAGGTAGTACTTATAATATATAAAATAGCCCGCAAAAATCTCATCGCTTCCCTGGCCATCCAGCAGAACCTTCATGCCGGCTTTATTGGCCAGCTCCATTACCTTATATTGCCCGTATATGCTCAATGATCCGAATGGTTCCTCTTGCGTCCAGATCAGATCGTTCAGATCCTTCAGCAGATCATCTGAGGTCGGGCTCACCTTATGCGCCTCGACTTTTGCGGCTGCCACCACCTCATTTATAAACGTGGATTCATCCTGCTTTTTGCCTGGAAAAACCATAGAGAATGTCTTTATCTCACTCTTCGCGCTGTTTTTTCTCATGGCATAGACTATCGAAGAGGAGTCGATGCCGCCACTAAGGCATGAGCCAACGGGAACATCAGAAATGAGACGATAGCGCACACTATCCTCAAACAGCTCCCTTATCCTTTTTGCAGCCCCCTCTTCTGAAATCATCTCGGTTGCCGGCGGTCTCCTGTCCAGATCATACCATCTGAATTTCTTCATCGTACTTTCAGAGAGATCGTATGTCATACTCTCGCCCGGCATAAGCCTTTTGATGCCTTGGAAGAACGTATCCGGCGAATGGTCCACGAAACCTAATATCAGGAAATCGTATACAACTTTATCATTAGGAATCCTGTTTATGGAGTGCTGCAAGATGCCCTTGATCTCTGAGGAGAAGATGAGGCCTTTTTCGTCCTGGCAGAAATAGAGCGGTTTTACGCCGAACCGATCACGAGAGAAGAAGATTGTTCCCTTATTCTTATCGTAGATGGCAAAGGCCCACATGCCGTTGAACCTCTCTACGCAGCCAGTTCCCCACTCCTCATAAGCGTGAATTATGACTTCAGTATCTGTATTTGACGAGAACTTATGATCGCTCTCTTCCAGCTTTGACCTTATCTCCTGAAAGTTATAAATTTCGCCGTTAAAGACAATCCATATGCTTCCGTCCTCATTGCACTTGGGCTGTCTTCCTGCGGGGGAGAGGTCGATGATCGCTAGCCTTCGGTGGCCAAGAGATACCTTATCATCGAGGTAGAAGCTCTGATCGTCTGGTCCGCGGTGCTGCAGGGCCTGGTTCATCTTCTCTATCAGGACCGGATCCTTCCAGGTAAATCCGTTAATGCCGCAAATTAAGATCTCCCCCGCATTTATTCATGCCGCATTCCTCAGGACTTCTTCGTAGCTCTGGGCAATCTCTCTCCAGTCATACTTCTCAGCCAGGGACCTGTATCTCTTTTCGTCGATTCCTGCTGCCAGGATCTTCTTTACCTGCGATTTGAAGCTCTCCGCATCATCGTAGTAGTATATCTCGTTGCCGAGCAGCCGTTCCAGAGAGATCATGCGACTGGAGAGCACCGGCCTGCCGCAAGCCATATAATTGAAGACCTTCCCACCGGCGGCGTACTCATTCTTCTTCATCATCTTCAGGGGATTAAGTCCTATGTCCATGGCAGAAATATAGCGGGAGAGCTCTGCATACTTCACCGCGCCCGTGAAGACAATTCGATCTCCAACACCCAGATCTTCTGCCATCTTCTTTATCCCGTCCCCGTAGTCCGTGAAAAGCCCCGGCCCCACAACAAGTAGGGTTGCATCGATGTGCGGCAAAGCCGACACAACTGTCTCCAGATCTACCCAGTGCTCGAGCGAGCCCACGTAGCCCAGGACCAAACCCGTCAGGCCCAGGGATTTCTTGGCGTCCTGCATGGAAAGTGGCCGGAGAAGCTTTGTATCCACACCATTGGGAATCACAGTTATGTCTTTTACACCCAGGTTCTGCAAAAATTCCGAAAGCTCACGGGTAACTGTAATTACGGAGCGGGCCGTGCGCAGATTGTATCTGGTGATGAGGCCTACCACATGTTTGACGATCTCACCCAGGGCAGATCCGGGATAGTAAATCGACGCCGATTCCTCCAGATGATCAAGATAGTCGAATACGACAGGAGAGTGCGCGAAGTTTGCGGCAAATGATGGCAAAATATTGGTGGAGAGGATGACGTCTATGTCCCGGTTCTTCACAATGCTTTTAATTTTCCATAAGTGATATGGGAAGTTCAGGAGGTAATAGAGAGACGGATCCTCTACCTTAATCCAGCTCGCGTCTAAAAGCCGGCATTTCGTCTCCCTAGCCTCAAGATTCGAAAACCTCTTCAGGCCGAAATGCAACACATACACATCGTGCTCCTCGGCCAGAGAATCGAAGATGAAATTGAGCCGATTGGGAACCGGATGCCTGATCCAGTCTGTTGTAGGTATTACCAGTATCTTCATCTTATCTTTCGTCTCGCCTGCTGCTTTATTAGCTGCTCCTATAAAAGCCTGGGCCTTTTCTCATCTATTCCCATTTTTGATGAACATTTGACCGAAAAGATCTAAAGCAAGATGTGCTTCAAGTATCAGTTCTAGATATCCTGGCGGTGATAGATTTGAAGGGAGTCATATTGGCGGCTGGAGAAGGCCGCAGATGCAGGCCGCTTACCCAGACCAGATCCAAGGTCATGCTTCCCGTGGGAAACCGCCCTTTCATGGAGCATGTCATTTCGGCTCTGGCTGCAAACGGCATTCGAGATCTTTACATAGTAGTGGGCTATCAGAAAGAAAGGGTCATGGACTATTTCGAGGATGGTCTTGATTTTGGCGTAAAGATCACTTATCTCGAACAAAATGAGCTTTTGGGGACGGCGCATGCCCTGCGCAAAGCTGAAAGCCATGTGAATGAAGAATTTCTCGTGGTCAACGGAGACAATCTCATAGACGCAAGGGCGGTCAAGGAGTTGATCACAGCTCGTGGAGAGAACGTGATATTGGCAGCTCTTCGTCGGCATTCCGGCGACTATGGGGTCTTAATGGTAGAACAGGAGCGGGTAAAGGCAATAATCGAGAAGCCTGGGAGGCCATGTTCCGGAATTCTCAATACGGGAGCCTACAAATTCAGTCCCGCCATTTTTGAAGATCTTCGCCACACCCCCATATCGGAGAGGGGGTCTTACGAGCTGACCCAGACCATATCTCAGATGATAGCAGATGGAAAAGAGATCGTACCCCAGATATGCAAAGGCATATGGTCGGATGCCATATTCGCCTGGGATCTTCTCAATGCCAACAACCTGGCTCTAGGCATGAAGGATACAAAAATCGCAGGGGAAGTGGAAGATGGCGCAATAATCAAAGGCCCGGTGGGAGTGGGTGAGGGCAGCATTATCCGATCCGGATCTTATCTGGTGGGCCCGATCTGTATCGGTGAGGACTGTGATATAGGGCCCGGTGTTACAATCCTGCCGTCCACTTCCGTAGGTGATTCGACGAGGATAGGCTCGCATTCCGAGATTCGAAACAGCATCATCATGAATGATACCAGGATCGGCTCAGGAACGATTATTTCCGACTCGGTTATAGGGGCAAGCTGCACCTTGGGAGACCAACTGGTCATCGAGACTGGGCCCTGTGTAGTAGCAGTGGAGGAAGCCTTTCAAAGGGCAGAGTTCGGAGCTATATTTGCCGATGATGTGACTGCTGGAAGCAGAGTTTTGGCCAGCCCGGGAACGGTTGTGGGCACGGGTGCGCGCATAGGCTCGGGCTCGTCCATTCGCGGCTGGATTGAGAGGGAGTGCAGGGTGATTAGCTGATGTGTGGAATTGTGGCTTATGTCGGTGACCAGTTGGCAGGTCCGATTCTTTTTGATACTTTGAAACGTCTGGAGTATCGGGGTTATGATTCGGCGGGTGTGGCGATAAAGTCTGGGGGCTCGATTGAGGTCCTAAAGTCTGCCGGGCGAATCGCAGATCTGGAAAAGGTCTACCAATCCAGAGGCTGTCCGGGAGAGGGCATGGGCATAGGCCATACTCGCTGGGCGACGCATGGGAAGCCGAGCGATCGGAATGCGCATCCCCACACCTCTGGGGAGATCGCCATAGTGCATAACGGCATCATTGAGAACTATCTGGATCTAAGAGAGCTGCTGACTGAGGTGGGCTATGAGTTTGCTTCCGAGACGGACAGCGAGGCCCTGGCGCACCTAATTCACTTCTATTTCAAGGGCGATCTTTACGAAGCAGTTTGCAGGGCTTTGGAGCATGTGGAAGGCTCCTATGCCGTGGCCGTGCTCGCTGCCAGTTCACCCTATTTGGTCTGCGCCAGAAAGGACAGTCCTCTGGTGCTGGGCAAAGGCAGAGGCGCAATCTATGTGGCATCCGATGTTCCCGCGCTTCTTCCTTATACCAAAGACGTCATACGCATGAAGGACGGAGAGATCGCCCGTATCTTTGCGGATAGGGTTGAGATGATGGATAGTGACGGCCAATCCCGTTCGGTGGAGATAGAGCGCGTCACCTGGGATGCAAATGCCGCTGAAAAGGGTGGCTATCAGCATTTTATGCTCAAAGAGATCCATGAGCAGCCGAGGGCCATTCGCGAGACAATTGCCGGGCGCATCTCTGAGATAGACGGGGATGTGCGGCTCAAATTGGGCATGAGCGATGAAGAGATAAAAGGTCTGGAAAGGGTGACCATCATCGCCTGCGGCACCTCCTACCATGCCGGAATGCTGGCCAAGAACCTGTTTGCTCGTGCCGCCGGTCTGTCTGTGG